>CASFRQ010000184.1 GCA_949296785.1 uncultured Alphaproteobacteria bacterium | reverse complement strand
TAAAATTGTTTTTTGAATCATAAGACGGATAGGCGTTTCTGAGCTTCAGAAATTTCAGGTTTGCCGACGGTTCCTTGATAGCCGGCGGCGTTTTTGCCTTTGTGTTCGCTTCCTGTGTTTTTTCGGAAGATTCCTTCTGTTGGGTTTTTAAAGAAAATTCTCCGATGAGAGCATAATTTTTTAAAGCTTCAAATTTGTCTTGTTTTTCCGGATAAAAGGAAGAATATAAATTTTGAACAGCCTGAATATTCATTCCGTCGTTTATGGCACGGATAAAAGCGAAATCATTGTTGGCGATTTTATTGAATTCCTTTGGTTTTGGAGAGTGTCCGATCATGTAATGTTCCAACTTTTGTTGAGCTCGGGCATTGATTAAATCCTGCCTTTCTTTAGTGAATTCAAAAGCGTCTTTTCCTTTTGTATCCAAATCAACGGGAAAGCCTTTCCTTTCAAAACTTTCGTTATTTTCAAAGAAACAGTGCGTAGAGCCTATCTTAATTCCTGCGCCGAAGCTGCCTCGTACGGCCTCTCCGCTGATTTCCGCATAACAGCCTGCCGTGTTTTCTCCGACAAAAGTAACGCCTGGGTGATGTTTTAAAAATTGACATAAGCTTTCTCCGGCCGATGCCGTCTGCTTGTTTGTCAAAATCGTGATGGGTTTTTTAAAACCGCCTTTGGCAAAAGGAGGAAATTCCTTGTCATGGCCGGTATAGTCGCAAATGGGAATCATCTTTCCCGTATACTCGTGGTTTTTCAGCCTGTTTTCATAGGTTTCCCGGCTGATTTCATTATTAATAAATCGGATATAGTCTGCTTCCTTTGTGTCTCTGTAGGCGCTTTTTTCAAAGGGAGCAACTTCATTGCCGTACAGTTTTTTCGCCAAAAGCTCAAAAGGAACGGCGGCACCTCCCGGATTATCCCGAATGTCTATGGTCAAAGAGTCGTATTTTGCCGTTCCGTCTTTATTAAACAACTTCTCATCTATTTCTTGAGAAAACTGCATCCATTCGTTTGGTCCCGTGTTTCCCAAAGCAGGCAGAGCAAGAATGGCCGTTTTTCCGTCGTCCGAGGTAGAAAATTCCCATTTTTTGTTTTTATCTTGGCACAGATTCCCTCCGACTTGGACGGGATTCGGTTCCCGAGGAAGCAAATTACCCTTGCTGGGAGATACTTTTAAGTGCTCGTCCGGCAATATTTGTAGTACGCCATCCACTTGTTTGTAAAAGCTTTTAACATCCGTCTATTCCGTTAAACCGTTGTACATATCGGATAATCGTTCTTCAAATTCATTCTTGACGGAAGTATCCCATAGAGGGTAACCCGCGTGCCCTCGTGAAATCAAACGGGCAAGAGAGGCCAGTTCCCGTTTTTGATCATGGACAGTCATTATGGAAGTTTCTTTTGTTTCCGGATGCGTGACTTCTTCAAAAGGGATGGAATTAACAATCTCATCAAAACTTAAAATTTCCATGTTCCTTTTCCTATTTTCTTTCATTCAATATATTTCAAGGCAAAACGAAATCATCAAAGTCTTTATCTTAAATAAAAGCAAAAGAATATACCAGTGTATTTTTAAGAAAGCGGCGCTTTTTCGGATATAAAAAAGGCGGATAAAATATATTTTACTTTCCCCGCCTTTTTATCTGTCTTTTTATATCTTTTTGGTTTTATGGATTAAAAACAGTTTTTCACTTCATCGTTTCTTTTTTTATCAGAGGAGTAAATTCCGCCATAACCTTCAGATAGACATCTCTTTTAAAATCTATAACCAATGCAGGCACCTCATGTGCGAGAAACCAGCCGAAGTCGCAAAATTCAATTTCATCGGGATTTGCGTCAAATCTTAAATCCTCGTCTGTTCCTTCAAAACGTATTAAAAACCATTTTTGTTTTTG
>CASFRQ010000183.1 GCA_949296785.1 uncultured Alphaproteobacteria bacterium | reverse complement strand
ATAAATTTGCAGGTTTAATCCTACCCTTTTCATAAATTCTCCTTCTAGACCAGGAAAAATAAGGACTTGAAAAAAATAAACGAACCGTCCATACTCTTTTTTTAGGTTATTTATAAAATTTTTTTGTAAATTATCAGGAAAGCGGGTAAAATCATCTTTTAATTTTATTTTTTTAATATTATTTTACTAGAACAAAGAAACATATTACTTTTAAGAGCGTTTTATTTTTAACAGGGAGTTTTTAGGATGGCCGGCGATTTCAATAAAAAATTCGGAAACAGATTAAGGGAAATCAGAAAATCCAGCAAAATGAGCCAACAGGAACTGGCACATGAAATCGGTATGACATTCAATACCATTTCCAGCATTGAATGCGGTAAAATTTCCCCCAAGCTGGACACGATTGTCAAACTGGCGCTGGCTTTGGATATTTCTTTGGAGGATTTCCTTTCTTTTCCGGAAACTTTTGCGCCGAACAAATATACCAGAAAAATGGTTGAACAAATCTCCCGCCAGCTGATGTGTTATGATGAAGATTTTATTCTCTTGGTGTCCAGAACCGTTGAAAATATGATTAAAGCAAAGAATCTCAATCAAAAAAGGGGATGAAAACCACCCCCTTTGTTTGCGAATAAACCGTTTACGCCGGTAAATTAAAATTCCAAACGAATCTTTGCCATAATAACATGCGTTTTGTATTCATAGTCCACGCCGCTCTTTTTTGCTTCCTCGGAAGAAATGTATCTGTATTCCAACCCTCCTTTTAAAGGAACCAGAGGAATATTCGTTTCTACGCCGACCATCCCCTGCCAGGCGGAGACATTATCCCCTTTCAACCGGACATAACCGATACCGGCCCCGACATAGGGAGAAACAATCGGAAACGGCAGATTTAAATAGGCATTTCCCATTAAAGCGTTATATCTCACATGTTTTTTCGTATGTTCAACCTTGGCCGAGTTTGAAAAAAATTCCCCTTCAAAACGTAAGGGAACAACAGGCAAATCATACCCCAAGGCAATGGAGTAGGCGGAGGAACTTTTATAATCCTCCTTCACATTACTGAATTTGACATCGCCTTTGTTTTTGGCATAACCGATACCGGCACTGACATACATACCGGCCCGAGCGGACAAAGCCGACCCAAAAAACAGACCGACGGCCAAGGCCGGAATTAAAAATTTATTCATCTCCCATTCTCCTTCAAAATAAAAATGACCTTTACAGAGTAGCCCGCTTTTTTCCAAAAAGTCAAATAAATAAAATTCCGTAAGATATTTTGCTTGAGAAAAAAATGAATTTTGCATAAGATGCCTTATAAACAAATCATGTCAAATCATGACATTCTATTTGAACCAAGATGATAAGATGAAAAGAAAGGTTTGGTAATTATGACTTTGCCGTTAATGCCCAAAGCGACAGCCGTCTGGCTGGTTGAAAACACAACACTCACATTTAAGCAAATTGCCGATTTTTGCGGTGTTCACCTCTTGGAAATCCAGGCTATCGCCGATGGAGATGTCGCTTCCAACATTATGGGGCTTGACCCGGTGGCCGGCGGCCAATTGACTAAAGAGGAAATCGCCCGCTGTGAAAAGGATGAAAACGCCGTTCTCCAACTGACAAAACGTCCCGATATTCCCGTTAAGAAAAAAGGGAAAGCCTATACCTCCATGGCAAAACGACAGGACAAAAAAAATGCCATCGCCTGGTTGATTATCAAATATCCGGAGCTCAGCGATGCTCAGATTATCAAGCTCGCCGGAACGACAAAAGTAACTATTACCGCCATCCGGGAAAACATTAAAGAAATGAGCCCGATGGACCCGCGCATGCTCGGTTTATGTACCGAGGCAGCTTTGCAACAGGCTCTGGCGGCCGCCGTTCACCATCCCGAAATGCCGCAGGCCGAAACGAAAACTGAAGAAAAAAAAGAGGCTTAATCAAAGGAAGGACATACTCTTCCGAATTTAAGAAAAACAAGAATTAAAAACATTAAAACAGGATAAGAAAATGAGTGATGAATCAAACGCTTCCCTGACGCCCTCCATTGACGCTTCCCGACTTGTTTCCTATTTTGAGAGGATTGAACGGTTGGAAGAGGAGAAAAAGGCCATTGCCGACGATATCCGGGAAATTTTTGCCGAAGCAAAAGGGAACGGATATGACCCCAAAGTCATGCGCCAAATTTTAAGGTTACGCAAAATGAACCCCGCGGACAGGGCTGAAATTGAGTTTTTGACGGATTCCTATAAAAATGCCCTGGGCATGGAATAAAAAGACGAAACCTCTGAGGCATAAAATCTTCTGCGGGAAACAAAGGAAAAATATGTCATTGGAATAAAGATACGAAACTTCCGACCTATAAATCCCCTGAAAGGGGGATTTTTCATCAAACGACAAAATATATCCACCTGTTTTCAGAAGATATGTCAGTGAAAATTTCCCATCTCACTCATACATAAATAGAAATATTTTTAACATATTTCCGGTCGGTAATCATCTCTCCAAGTCTTTCCGGAAGCTTGTCTCAACACTGTTGAGAGCTTATCTTCCCTTATCAAAAGAAATTAAAGAACCGCCGGAACACAATATGTCCGTCCGCATAAGGATTAAAATCACCTGATATTTCCGCAGAGAAGAAAACAATACCGACTCTTTTTGATTCTGATTTATCAAAGAAACAAAAATCCGTCCCTTTTAACCTCAGGGGAAACTTTTCGCCTGCCGGATTTGGATTCCGGGCTAAAGACGACTCCCGTCATAAAATAGGATTGCCGGACGATGTTCTTGTCGCTTCTTTATTTATCATTCTTTTCTCCCCTTCTCCCGTCGGATAGAGATTCTGAAACGGCAGTATCGGTTTTACGAAGCATTTTACCGTTTGCCGCTCAACAAATTTTTTTTAAAAGCAAAGAAGAACATCAGAACTTACGATAAAGCGAAAGAACAGATTACTTTCCGCTGCGCAACCGAGCGCGAGGGTGCGCATGTTCATAAACATCCTGTAAATGGACGCGATCCAGTTCGGTGTACCTTTGTGTTGAGGATAGGGAGTTATGACCCAAAAGTTCCTGAACACTTCTCAAATCGCCGCCCGCCTCCAAAAGATCTGTGGCAAAACTGTGCCGCAAGGCATGCGGCGTCACGGTTTCTTTTAAATTAAGGCTGCGCCTTAAATTCCGTACCTGGCGTTGGACAACGCCGGGATTCAACCGTTCTCCTCTTGCTCCGACAAAAAGAGGATCTTCTCCGCCTAACGCAAACGGAAGTTTTTTAATATATTTCCGCATTGCCTCCGACACAACGGGAAGAACGGGAACAATTCTTTGCTTATTTCCTTTGCCGGTGATTTTTAACGCTTTGACAGACGAAGAAAAATCCTTCTGATTTAAGCTCAAAGCTTCACTGATTCGCAAGCCGCATCCGTATAACAATGTCAACAAAGCGGCGTCCCGCAAACCTATCCATTTTTTTTTCGGAGCTTTTGTCGCCGCCTCTAACAATCGCAAAGTGTCTTGTTGTTCCAAAGGCTTTGGAAGAAGGCGAGGCGGACGTGCCGACCGGACGCTGTCCAACGCGTAATTTTCCAGCAGTTTATTTTTTCTCATCCATTTAAAAAAATTGCGTATCGCCGATAAATGCCGCACAATGGACGAACGGGCCAGTTCCTTTTGATTCTGATCGGCCAAAAAGGAACGAAAATCCGTTACCGACATTTCTTTCAAATCCTTCTCCCCCACCGGATGGTTAAGAGAACGAAAAAGAAAACAAAAAAAAGCTTTCATGTCTTTTTCATAATTCAAGACGGTCAAAGAGGAAAAACGCTTTTCAAATGCCAGCCAGTCAAGCCAACGTTGAACGATTTTCAACAAAGAGGGTTGAAGAAAATTTCCTAAATCCTTATAGTTATCCATAGTACTTCCTAATCTTATTTTTAACTATTATATGCTTTTTTTACCGATGGCGCAAAAACAAAAAATCTCGGTCCTTTTTCCCTCCCCTCTTGAATGCTTTGATTATGAAAGCACGGAGGCGTTATCGCCGGGAACTTTTGTCCGGGCCCCTTTCGGAAAACTGGTTAAAACGGGTGTTGTCTGGCATAAAGAATCGGCGACTCCTTTTTCCGGCAAGTGTTTGAAAGAAATTGAAGAAGTCCTGCCCGTTCCCCCTTTGAAAGAAGAAGAGTTAAAATTCATAGACTGGGTCGCCAGGTACAATTGTGTCCCGGCGGGTTCTATTTTAAAAATGTTTTTTGGAAATGAAGATCTTCTCAAAATCAGCAAATCACCTTTAGTTTTTCAAACCCCAAATCCAGACTTCAATCCTGTTTGCTTTTCTCAAGCGCAAAAGGAAATCGTCAATGCTTTGTCGGAAAAAATCCAAGATAAATTTTATGTCGCCTTGCTGCAAGGTGTGACAGGTTCCGGTAAAACGGAAGTTTATTTTGAACTGATTGCCAAAATCATCAGAGAAGAAAAGCAGGCTCTTGTTTTAGTACCGGAAATCAACTTGACCTCCCAATGGAGGGAACGGTTTGAAAAAAGGTTCGGTACGGCACCGGCTTATTGGCATTCCGGCATGACGGCCAAACAAAAAAGAGACACTTGGCAGGCCGTCCGATCAAAAAAAGCAAAAGTTGTTATCGGCGCCCGGTCGGCTCTTTTCCTTCCTTTTTGTGATCTGGGACTGATTATCGTTGACGAGGAACACGATTCTTCCTATAAACAGGAGGAAAGCATCCTGTATCAGGCGAGGGACATGGCCGTCGTCAGGGCAAAAATAGAAAACATTCCGCTCCTGCTTTCCACAGCTACCCCTTCTTTGGAAACATATGCTCAGGTAACGGAAGGAAAATACGATCTCTTTCTTCTGCCCGAAAGGTATGCTCACGCTCAAATGCCCGAGATTGACTTTATTGATATGCGTAAGGAACATCCTCTCAAATCAAGCCAAAACAAATGGATATCCGAACCTTTGGCTGAAGCCGTTCGTCAGACGCTTGCGCAAAAAGAACAAGCTCTTCTGTTTCTAAACCGGCGGGGATACGCGCCGCTTGTCCTTTGCAAAGCTTGCGGCGAAAAAATCCAATGTCCCCACTGTTCCTGCGCTTTGGTAGAACACAGGAAGGAAAACATTCTCCAGTGCCATTACTGCGGTTATACCATAAAACGACCGGATATTTGTCCTTCCTGCGGGGAAAAAGACAGCTTAATTTCCTGCGGCCCCGGCGTGGAAAGAGTCGCCGAAGAAGCCCGCCTTCTTTTCCCGGACGCCCGGATAGAAACCATAACCAGCGATACCGTCACTACTTTAAAAGAATTTTCCGAGATTGTGGATAAACTGAACCAAGGGAAAATAGACATTCTCGTCGGTACGCAAATGTTGGCAAAAGGCCACCATTTTCCAAATCTGACTCTCGTCGGAATTATTGACGCCGATTTGGGGTTGGCCGGCGGAGACCTTCGGGCGGGAGAACGGAGTTTTCAACTTTTGTCTCAAGTAATAGGCCGCGCCGGCCGAGAACAAAAAAAGGGAAGGGCTTTCCTTCAGACTTTTTCGCCGGACGCGCCGGTTTTAAAAGCCATGAAAAACGGGAACATTTCCGAATTTCTACAAGAAGAAATGAAAATACGCCGTTTTTTGCACATGCCTCCGTTCGGACGATTAGCCGGCGTTATTCTCAGCGGGAAAAAAAGGGAAAATGTAGAGCAGGCGGCGCAAAAACTCGCTCGCTGCATTCCGGATTTTGAAGGGCTGGAAGTTCTTGGTCCGGCACAGGCTCCTCTTTTCCTTCTTAAAAAAAATTACCGTTACCGTTTCTTGGTTAAAACGGAAAAAGGGTTTAACACGCAGGCATTTTTAAAAAAATGGATACAAATGGCTTCCCTACCCGCTTCTGTTCATGTGAAAATAGACATAGACCCGTATAATTTCCTTTAAATCGTCAGTACACTCAAAAGTAATCGGATGCTTACACCGGTGTTTTCCCTTTTACGAAATCATTTTTTCGGCAAGGTGCTTTTCATTATTAAAAACAAGAATTTCCTTTATAAAAGAGGCCAACTGTTCCAATAAAAATGCAAGAGAATATTTCCCTTTACCAAGTGGAATAAAACAAAAAAAGTTTTTGGCAAAAAAGGCTTCCTTTTTCCGGTTTTTTTCTTTATCTTAACAACAGAAAGGATAAAAATAAAAAGCAGAGGAAACAATGATGGAAAAACAAGCCGGAGAAGGAAAAACCCTGGACCAAATCCCCTTTTCGGACATTTACCTGACGCCGGAAAAAGTAGCGTACATCCATGACAGAGAATCCCGATGGGGATTAAAAACAATCAACCCCGTTGATTTAAAAGACTTTCACAAAGCTTTACAGGAAGCATACACAAAAAACTCCAGCTATTCTTTATTTTACAAAGGGTCTATTTACCGTGTGGAACGCATTATGACCTTAACGGGAATTCACTACTCGGCGCGTCGGATGCCGCAAAAAACGCCGGATATCCGTCAGTTGGGTTTTCCGGAGTACCTAACGAACTATCTGATTTCCCTTAAAAATGCTTCCGGCTTGATTTTATTCGGAGGGCCGACGGGCATGGGGAAAACGACGACGGCTTCCAGCTTGCTAAAAAAATATTTGGAAGATGAAGGTGGTTTTGCCTATACGATTGAAGACCCGCCGGAAATGCCTTTGGACGGCGTATATCGTTCCCGACAGGGAGGGCTCGGATTGTGCAAACAGACCGAACCGATTGATAACCAGTGGGGGGAAGCATTGCAATCCGCTCTCAGAAGCAGGCCGCGATATATCCTGGTCGGCGAAATACGAACGCCGGACACAGCCGGTCAAGTATTGCGCGCCTCCATTTCAGGCCATCTGGTTATATCTACCATTCACGCCAACAGCGTAGAAGACGGCTTAAACTCCATCGTTAAATACGCCATCGCCTCCGGATTAAATGAGGAATTGGCTTACGACCTTTTGGCGCGCGGTATCCTGGGCTCCGTTTATCAGAGGTTGGAAGGCACAAGAACCTTGCATCCCGAACTGTTTTTTGCCTTTGCCAACCCCAATCCCATGCAGGGAGACCAGATGCGGACCATTATTCGTGACGGGCAGATAAACCTGAACACTTTGGTTGAAGCTCAACAAGAAAGACTCTTCCTTAACAAACCACTGTTCAGAAGCTGAAAAAACTGACGGGGATAAACCCGCGTAAAAAAGCACGTTTTTATCATTCATCTGGAAAAGAAGCTAATAGCAGGATTTGCGGCTTATAACTTTAAAGAAAAAACGGGAAAAAGCAAAAACTGCTTCTTTCCGTTTTTTGATAATAAAAACTTTACCTTCGGGAGAAAAAATTCTCGTTTCTCTTACAGGGGAAAATATTGTTGCTGTTATATAAACAGTTTCCGAAAAAACAGTTGTCCCGAAAACCTTTTTATCCATAAAAAGGAAAAGCAAAAAGGTGTTTTTGACGATAAAACAGTGCGCACAAAGAAATAAAAACCTTTGCCAAAGGGAGAAAATGTCAACCACCCGACTTTTTAACAAAACAAAAAGCCTTAGACACCTTCTCACTATTAAAAACAAACGGAAAGTATCGTAAAAAAAGCTCCGGATAAAACTCCCGTTCAGGGAAAAACGGGATAAAAATAAATCAATAAACCACCCTTTTTCAAATTATCCAGGCTCTCCGTAAAACAGCACTGACCGATTCCCTTTAAGCTTTTACAAAATTACCCGAAATATTTTACTTCATCCGGCAAGTTGCAAATAATCAAAATTTCTTCTTTTTTGCCAGTCTGACAATCGCCGAGGCGGAATAATCCAAAATTTTCTATTTAAAATCAGCCGATTATTTTCAAAAGTCACTTTTTGAATACAATATGCGAAATAATATCTTTCTATATAAAACAAATGTCTCTCCGTTTTTAAAAATTCAACAGGATTGTCAGAGAGGAAAGTCATAAAACAATTAATGGAAACTCAAGAAAAAGAGGCATCTTCTTTGGATACCAGAACAGTTCATAAAGTGAACATCATGCATTCTGACAAAATAAGCGAGAGGAAAGAACTTTTTTAGGCATGAATAAAAAATAAAGTCTCTCTTTACCGCCAGAAAAAGAAAAGTTCCACACAACCCGTTTTTTCACTTATCCGGTATAAAAAATTTATTTAAATAAAAAAGAAAAGCCTCCTTTTTT
>CASFRQ010000182.1 GCA_949296785.1 uncultured Alphaproteobacteria bacterium | reverse complement strand
TTTACAGAAGGTTCCGCGCTTTTTACCCTTTCTGTCCTAAAGTTCCCAAGAGGTGACCGGAGAGCTTTCCTCCAAAAAAACGCCGGCACCGCGCCCTCTGAAATCGCTGGAAAGAATACAGATGTCTCCTTTACACAAGAAAGCCTGATTTCTTTCCATAAAAGCCTTTTCTTCTTCCTCGTCAGTCAAACGCTGTCCCACTGTTTTCATGGCTTCAGGCAAAGGATATCCTTCGCTGAAAATCTCTTTCAAAAGTCGCATCTGGTCCGCGAAAGCGAAAGTTCCGACCGCCGCCGACGCGTAAGAGATGCCTGCTTTCCCCTCCTGTTCGGATTTCGGATAAAGAACAGAGTAAAAAGAAGCGCTGTTTTGCGCCAAAGGCTGCGCCAAAAAGACTCCTTCTTTCGGCAGATAAACGCCCGTTCCGAATAAACGACCCACAGACAAGCCGCAAACCGCCGTCATCCCGCTTTCGTCCTGAACGACAAAGGAAGTACCGTCTGTTGGACCGAACGGATAAACCCTCCCTTTTGAAAAATTATCCAAAACCCTTCCGGCCTTTCCGGCGCGGGCGTGGTCGTCTCCTAGAAATGCTTTTGCCAAAGTCTCTCCCGCATCTCCGGAAATCTCCCTGTTTTGAAGGAACACAACGCCTTTTTCCGTTTTTACGGTTTCGGAATCCCGCATCTTCGGCCGATATTGTTTCAATTGCTCTTCAGGCAGAGCATACCCTTGAGACAAAGCGTCTTTCAAAAATTCCTCCGCCATTTCGCCGTTATACAAAATGCCCGTCCCGTTAACGGCCATTTTATTCAACAATCGGCCCAATTCCGGCTGGGAAAAAGAGTCTCCTTCTTCAAAAATATCCCCGTTCTCCTTTTGAAAAAGAGAAACCGGTTGAAAAGGAATCATTCCGGACGAGCGCGCCGCCTGCGCCGCCGTCGCATATTCTTTCAAATCCTGTGCAAAAGCACCGGAAACGGAAGCGTTTTTTGTTGCCTCCAACGCCGGTTGCAGAACGGAAGACCAGCTTTGCCGGCCGTATCTGGATTGCATGTAAAATGCGCCGCGCGGCAAAGAAGGCAACCCCGCCCCTCTGTCCGGATTAAAAGCGGGGGATAAAAAATCTAAAGTCTTTGCCCGTTCCTCTTCAGGAAAATAAATCTGGCAAACGCCGCCGCCCATTACGCCGGCGCGGGAAGGCAAAACGACGGACAGATGAAACATCATAGCTGCAGCCGCATCTACCGCGTTACCGCCATTTGACAAAATACGAATGGCCGCCCGGGAAACCTCCGGCACATCGGAAACGGCGAATCCCGAAACCTGCTCCCGGCGCGCCTGAACAATATTATTCTGCTCCCCGGGCGCCGCGGGCTGCCCCTGCTCAAACGAGGAACAGGAAACCGCCCCGAAGAGGACCCCCGACCATATAAGAGATTGACGAACGACGGAAATACTTTTACTGTAAAGAGAAGAAAAGGGGAACTTTATGAAATTCATTTTTAAAATCCTTCCGGTTTTTTTTGTCCTTGGAATGCTTTTTTCAAGTATCATACATGTAAATGAAGCGTCCGCCAAGTCTTTTTCCGTCATCAGAGACACGGAAATTGAAGAAGTCACCCTCGCCTATGTCCAACAAATCTTTCAAAAAGCCGGCCTAAACCCCGAAACGGCGCAGATTGTCTTTCTGAACGATGACAGTATCAACGCTTTTGTCGCCGGCGGTACCCTTATTTTTATCCACACGGGCCTTTTGATGCAATCGGACAGCCCGGACGAATTCATCGGCGTCCTTTCCCATGAAACGGGACATATTGTCGGCGGACATGTCGTCCGAGGTATGCTGAACCTGAAAAAAACACAACAGACGGCCTTGATTTCAACCCTGCTCGGCGGGTTGGCCACGGTGTTAAGCGGTCGGCCGGATGTCGGAATCGCCGTCTTGGCCGGCTCGGCCCAATCCAATTACGCTTTATTCAGCGCTTACCGGCAAACCGAAGAGCAAATCGCCGATTCCACCGCCGTTTCCATTTTAAGGCAAACGCCTTATTCCATCCAGGGACTCGCGGATATGATGGAAAAAATCAGAAAACAGGAACAAATTTCCCTGCCCGACGACGATTCGTACCTTCGGACGCATCCTCTATCTTCCCAAAGGTTGGCTTATTTGCACCAAATGGGGGAAAATGAGGGGAAAAACCTGCAAAAAGACCCCGCGTTTTTCCGTATAAAAGCCAAACTGTCCGCATTTATGCAAGACCCGAAAACCATTTTAAAAAGATACGCCTCCGATTCCTTCACGGACAGGTACGCCCGGGCCATTGCTTATTTCAGAAGTTTGCAGATTGACAAAGCCATGGAACTTTTAAACGGACTGATAAAAGAAGAACCGAATAATCCTTATCTTCATGAATTAAAAGGGCAAGTCCTTTTTGAAACGGGAAAGGTTGAAGAATCCCTTTCCTCTTACAAAAAAGCGGTTGATTTAAAACCGGATGCAGTTCTTATCCGCCTGTCCTACGCCCACGCTTTGGTAGAGACGGGAACAAAAAAAAACGCGCGGGAAGCTCTGCGCCAGTATCAGTTCGTCAATTCCCGACAAAACGACTTTGCTGAAAGCTACAAAGGAATGGCGTCCGCCCGCTCCATTTTGGGCGAGGAAGAAAAAATCCCTCCTCTGATGGCCGAATACTACCTGAATATCGGAGA
>CASFRQ010000181.1 GCA_949296785.1 uncultured Alphaproteobacteria bacterium | reverse complement strand
GAAAGAACTTTGGAAAAATACGCCCGTCTTGTTCCTTTAAGTGAAACGGAAAAGGAAAGAGTATTAAAAGAAGTTGAAAGGGAACGTTCCTTTGTTCCCATAGAAATCCAGGAAAATCTTTCTTTTGACGATATGGCCAAACTACAGCTGAATCTTCCTGACTTATCCGGTATTTTTATTGAGGAAGGCTTGTCCCGTTTTTATCCGCAAGGGGAGGCGCTTGCCCATCCACTCGGCTATGTTTCCGTCGTGTCCGCCGATGATTTGAAAGATTCCGATCCCTTGTTGACAGTACCGCATTTCCGTTTGGGAAAAGCGGGCATAGAACAGTATTATGATAAGATTTTGCGTGGCAAGGCCGGTATTCGGAAAATTGAGGTCAATGTTCTTGGCCGTGAAATCAGGGAACTGGATAAACAGGAATGGGTACCGGGTGAGGATTTGACTTTGACTTTGGATGCAAGGCTGCAGAAAAAAACATATGATTTAGTAAAGGGGCTGTCTGCCGCCGTAGTCGTTATAGATGTCCGAAACGGCGATATTTTGGCGATGGTATCGGCACCCGCTTTTGACCCGAACCGGTTTAACATGGGATGGGAAACAAAAGAGTGGAATTCCCTGATGTCGGACGAAAAATCTCCTTTGATGAATAAAACGATAGCGGGGGCGTATCCGCCGGGATCTACTTTCAAAATGGTTGTCGGTCTTTCCGCTTTGGAAGCGGGGGTTGTTAATGCGGAGACGATTGTTTCGTGTCCCGGTTATTTACAGGTTGGTTCCCATACTTTTTATGATTGGAACAGGGGCGGGCACGGAAAAATGAATTTAAAGAATGCTCTTAAATTTTCCTGTGATGTTTATTTTTACGAGGCGGCGCGCCAAACGGGCATGGATCGCATCGCGACAATGGCGGAACGGTTCGGCTTGGGGTTACCGACGGGCATAGATCTTTACGGCGAACGGACGGGAAACATTCCGACGAAATATTGGAAAGAAGGTCGGCACAGTGATGTTTGGCGCCAGGGAGACACGGTTAATGCCGGTATAGGGCAGGGGTATGTGCTGGCGACGCCTTTGCAGCTGGCGGTGATGACGGCGAGGATTGCTTCCGGAGGAAAGAAGGTAGAACCTCGTCTTTTAAAACAAACGGTTTCTTCTCAAGAGGATTTTAAACAGGTCCGGTTTGAGGATATGAAACTGCCTAAAGCGCATTTAAAAGTTATTCAAAGCGGTATGAACGCCGTCGTGAATGAAAAAAGAGGGACGGCTCATGCGCTTTATTCGGAGGATGCTGCCTACCAGATGGCGGGTAAAACCGGAACCAGTCAGGTGAAGCGTATTTCTACCCGGGACAGGGAGGAAGGCAGCCTTCAAAAAGATGTTCCCTGGAAAGAAAGAGACCATGCTTTGTTTGTTGGCTACGCGCCGGTGAAAAAGCCTGTTTACGCCGTTGCCGTTTTGGTGGAGCATGGCGGCGGAGGCAGTCGAGTAGCCGGCCCGATTGCCAAAGCGGTGATGGATGAAGCTTTGAGATTGTACTATCAGGAGCAGGCGGAAAGGAAAGGTAAAAAATGAGGTTTTTTAAAGAAAGTTCTTATTTTTACAGAGATGATTCGCTTTCTTTGAAAGAAAAACTGTTGAATATGAGTTTTTCCTATCTCTTTTTTATTTCTTTAATTGTTTTTATCGGGTTGACGGCTTTGTATTCGGCGGCGAACGAAAGTTTTCAGCCTTGGGCGGTGCGGCAGTTTTATCGCTATCTGGCAAGCGTGGGGATTTTATTTTTCCTGGCATTGGCGGATATACGGCTGGTGATGAAATACGCCTATTTGTTTTACGGGTTTGTTTTGTGCCTGCTTGTCGCCGTGGATATCGCGGGGGAAAAAGGCATGGGGGCTCAGCGCTGGCTTGATTTGAAAGTAGTGCAGATACAACCTTCCGAGCTGATGAAAATTGCGCTGGTGCTGGCGTTGGCGCGGTATTTTCACAAAACGAACCTGAGTGAGGCGCGGACTTGGCGTTTTTTAATTCCTCCTGTTTTGATGACGGCGGTTCCTTTTCTGCTTATTGCGGTTCAGCCGGATTTGGGGACGGCTTTGTTTTTAATTTTCATTTTGGTTCCCTTGTTGTTTATGGCCGGCGTGCAGATTTGGAAATTCTGTTTGTTCGGGGCGATAGGGCTGGCTTGTTTGCCTCTTGGGTGGATGTTTTTGCATGATTACCAGAAAGAAAGAGTTTTGACTTTCCTGTCGCCCGAAAGAGACCCTTTAGGAGCGGGATACCATATTATGCAGTCCAAAATCGCTTTGGGTTCCGGTGGTTTGTTCGGCAAAGGGCTGGGATTGGGAACGCAGAGCCATTTGAATTTCCTGCCGGAAAAGCAGACGGATTTTATTTTTACCCTGATTGCGGAAGAGTTCGGCATGATAGGCTGCCTGTTTTTAATCTTTTTATATATTGTTGTGATTGCTTACGGATTTATTTTCGCGCTCAGATGCACCAGCTTTTTTACTAAGGTATTGGCGTTGGGGCTGACAATCAATTTTTCTTTGTATGTGTTTATCAATATCGCGATGGTGATGGGATTGTTGCCGGTGGTGGGAGTTCCCTTGCCGTTGGTGTCTTACGGCGGGACGGCGTTGATGACTTTGTTTTTAAGCTTCGGGCTGATAGAGTGCGCTTATGTTAACCGAGACAAGGTTATCGGCCGCACCGGAATGTCGGAAGAATAAGGCTTTTCCTCTTGCGTAGGAAAGAAGAATGTGAAAAACGACTGAGGGAGGCGTCTTAGGGGCTTCCCTTTTTGTTTTCGCGGCAAATAAAAAACAGGATTTGAGGCGGAAAGAGGGGGCCGTTGCGCAGAGACGGTGCCGCCGGGATGTTTTGCCGGAGTTTTCGCGCTTAGTCAGGAGATGCGGTCAGTTTTGATTGAGTCAAAAGGGTTTTCAAGGCAACACAACCTCTTTCCCCTTTATAAAGAAGGCTTAAAGCGGAAAAAGGCGTTCGCCGGCGGCGGATAAAAAGGAGCTGGCTGCCCTAATATCTTTACCCCGCACAGCGGAGGATGATGTGCGAGCAGATAAAAAGAAGTTGACGACTCTAATCTGTTTGACTCCGCGCGATAGAGGATAATGCATGAGCGGATAAAAAGTTGATGCCTCTAATACCCTTTACTCCATGCGGCGGAGGATAATGTTCGGACGGATAAAAAGAAGTTTTGACGGACCCAGGGATATACCTTGGCGGATGTACAAAGGATAAAACCGCTTTGAAAGGAGCGGGACGGCAGTCGGTTTTTACGATAAAAGGCGGGTTCCCCTTGCTTTTCGGTCAGTTTTTAAGGAGTGTTTCTTAGCTTTCGGAAGAAAAAAGGCGCCCTCTGGCCAAAGGCAGCTTTTCAAGCATCGCATGGTTTTGCAAAAAGTATCCCGTCAGGGTAAGGCCGTTTTTCAGATCTTGCATGCTGGCTTTTCCCTGCTGGTTTTCCTTATAAAGGAAAGCGGGCAGAGGCAAAAGTTTGTCTTTCCAGGGCCCCGCTTTTTCAAAGCTGACTGCCCGGCCGGTTTTGGGCGAGACATACCCCAAATCTTCCGCATCGCCACCCAAAGCGCAAGCGGACAGGTCAAGACCGAAACCTAAGGCCGAAAGAAGGTCCGTTTCCCATCTTATATATTCTTCCAACCAGATATCGGAGGGCAGGGCATCCAGAAATTCCAGAGTCTTTGAAAAAAAATCTTCAAAAGGCTCTCTTTCCGGCAGCAGGCTTGTTAAAAGCTGTGTGGCGGACAGAATGGCATTCAGTTTTTCGGGGTCGTCCAGGAAAAAAGTGCTGACCGGGGAAAGCGTTTCGGCGGTGAAAGTGCCGAGTTGGTCCTCCAATCTTGATTTCCAAGTTACTCTCAACAGGCTGAGCGGTTGAAAAGTCAAGCTTTTCTTTCCGCGCATTATGCCGTGAAAACGTCCTTTGGAACGGGTAAATACCGCCGCGGTAAAAAAGTTTTCCCCGTACGGTTTGCGCGAAAGCATCAGTCCGATATCCGTCCATTCAAACATTTGAATTTTCCTTTTGCCGTCCGCTTTTGTCTGATAATTTCAAAGACGGCTTCCCGTAGTCTAAACGATTTTTTAAACAAGTTCAAACATTCCTTTTTTTAAATAAGTTGAAGCGGTTTTTCTCCTCCTTTTTATCCGTAAATATGTTTTTTAGGAAATTAAAAGGGGCGTCCGGTTTGTCATAAGATTAGCCGGCGATGTTCTTTCCAAATATGGGAGCGAAGTCAGGCCTGGCTTGTTTTTGAGGCGGTTTGTTTTGCCGGGTGAAACTATCCTAAATCTTCCGCATCGCCGCCTCAGCGCGAATTATTCCGACGCTGGTTTTGGCAAAACATACCCAACTCTTCCGCATCGTCGCCCAAGGCGCAAGCGGACAGGTTAATGCATGTTTAAGGCCGAAAGGAGGTTCATTTTCCCGTTTTTGCTACGGTAAAATCCCTCCAATTGCCGAAACTCAAGCCGAAAGAAAGCCCGCTTCTATGGAAGTATTCATTGCTTTATCTAAAGGGCGGTTTTGGAAAAAATAATCGGTCCGTAAGGTTAAGCTATCGGAGGAGAGGGGGAGGGGGGCTTTATCCGCTCTGGCTGCCCCTCTTTCGTGTAGAAAAAGCTATCGGACGAAAGAACGAGGCGGCCTTTATTTGCTCTGGTCTATGCTCTGTCGTGTTAAAGAAGCTGTCGGATGAAGGACAGGGGATTTTCTTCTCGGTTTTCCCGTTTCGGGGAAAAGAAATTTTATACTTTACACATTAAAATCCAGGCCCATATCCTTATACCTGGCCGGGTCGTCCGCCCAGTTTTCCCGTACTTTGACGAATAAAAACAGATGGACGGGGGTGTTTAAGAGAGAAGAGAGTTCTTTTCTGGCCTGTTCCCCGATTTTCTTTATCATAGCCCCTTTTTTTCCCAAGATGATGGATTTCTGGGAATCTCTTTGAACAAAAATTGTCTGCTCTATGCGTAAAGAACCGTCATCTCTTTCTTGGAATAAAGTCGTTTCCACGGTTAAGGCGTAAGGCAATTCCTGCTGTAAATATAAAAACAATTTTTCCCGGGTGATTTCCGAGGCAAACAACCTTTGAGGCAGGTCAGAAACCTGATCTGAAGGGAACATGAACGGCTGAACTGGCATCCGGCGAATAAGAAAGGAAAGTAAAGCCTCCACCTCTTCCCCGGTTTGCGCGCTGACCATAAAAGTGTCGCTGAAAGCGCCGGTTTCGTTGAATGTTTGAATTAGGGGAAGAAGTTTTTCCTTTGTCACCAAATCAATTTTATTGAGGACGAGGACAGCCTTTTGTCCGGCCTTTTGCAGGCCTTTGATAATGCTTTTCGTTTCTTCATCCAATCCTTTTTTCACATCTACCAGTAAAAGGGCGCAGTCGGCATCTCCCGCCTCGGCCCAAGCGGAAGCGACCATCGCCCTGTCCAGCCGGCGTTTCGGTTTAAAGATGCCGGGCGTATCCGTGAAGACAATCTGTGTGTTGTCCCGAACAAAAATCCCTCGGATACGGGAACGGGTTGTTTGCACCTTCGGACTGACAATAGAAACTTTTTCCCCGATAAAGCGGTTCAATAAAGTGGATTTTCCGGCATTCGGCGCCCCCAAAAGGACGACAAAACCGCAATGGGTTTGGTTTGCGTCCGAAAAGCGTCTGTCTGTTTTGTCAGTCTGATTGTCCGTCGGAATATGAAAGTTTTCTTTTCTCATGTTTAAGGTACCGCCCTTGTTTTGCTGTTTTTGTTCTGTAATTGTGTTTAAAACTGCCTGTTGTCCGGTGTTATCGCCTGTCCATTGTTTTTTAGAGGGGAAGGGAAAGAACTTTTCATTTTGGCGTTTTATTAAAATTTCCCCCGTTTTGTTCCTTCTCTTTTTTCCTTGTTCGCTTTTTCGTCAGGTTTTTGTTTATATCCCGCGAACTTTCGGCTTTCTTCTTGGCCGGAAATAAAAGGGGAGGGAAAATCATTCCTGCCCGTCAAAATAAGTTTGCAGAAAGGTTTCCGCCGCCTTTTGTTCCGCCAGGCGTTTAGAGGGGCCTCTGCCTTGAACGGGGGGATATCCTTCCACTTGAACCTCCATCACGAAGACAGGTTCGTGATCGGCGCCCTCTTTGCTGACAAAACTGTATTTGGGAAGAGGGAGGCCTTTTTTCTGTACCTTTTCCTGCAATTTTGTTTTTCCGTCCACGGGAGGCTCTTTATCTTGCAACAGATAGGGCATCCATAAATGCGTGACTAAAGAGCGGGCAAAGTCCAACCCTTTTTCCAAAAACAAAGCGCCCATCAAAGCCTCAAATACATCGGATAAAATGGACGGGTTACGCCGCAACTCTTCCTCATTGGTGATTAAAAGAGTGTCCAGTTTTAAATCCAGAGCCAGTTGCGCCAAGGCCTCCTCCCTTACCAAAGCGGTGAAGCGTTTGGCCAAATCCCCTTCGTCTTCATTTGGAAAATGCAGATATAAAAGACCGGCGACAATCAGGCCGACAACCCTGTCTCCCAAAAATTCCAGTCTTTCGTAATCGTCGGATTTTCGCCCGTGCGCAAGGGTAAAGACTTGCCTTAAAAGCGTTTTGTTTTCAAAGTCGTATCCCAGCAGCTCTTCCAAATGGGAAAAATCCGTACCAGGCAACTTTTCTTTTTTATGCATGACTCATTTTATCCCTATTTGACTTTGTTAAACAAACGATTCCAACGAACATAGGGGAAATCCGGCCCCTTAGAGAAAAAGAGGAAACGCGCCTTTCCGATAATGTTTTCCTTCGGCACATAGCCGACGGACGGAAAACGGCTGTCCGTGGAATTGTCCCGATTGTCGCCCATCATGAAAAAATACCCCTCCGGCACCGTGTAGACGGGGGTGTCGTCCGCTAAGGAAGTATCGGATACCTCTTGGATAAGGTGTTTTTTCCCCTCCGGCAAAACTTCCATATATTCCTTAACATTTTGGAAAGTGCCGTCGCCCGAATCCGTCAACTTATCGCCAATCAATTCCCGTTCCAGCATTTGACCGTTAATAAACAGACGGCCGCCCGTTACCTGGATTTTATCCCCGGGCAGACCGATAACCCGCTTGATATAGTGAACATTTTCATCGGAAGGCAGGCGGAAAACCACCACATCCCCCCGTTCGGGCGCGGTGTAAAAAACATGTCCCGGCACCAACGGCAGACTGAAAGGAAAAGAATGTCGGCTATAACCATAGGTATATTTTGTAACAAACAGGTAATCCCCGATTAAAAGGGAAGGCACCATGGAAGAGGAGGGGATATGGAAAGGCTCCATCACGCACGACCTGAGCCCCATGGCGATGAGCAGCGCCCAAAAAAGTGTTTTTAAAGTATCCGCCGTCCATGCCTTTTTGTCTTCGGAAAAGGATTTTCCCGTTGTTTTAAAAAGATTCATTTTTATGCCTTTGTTTTAAAGTT
>CASFRQ010000180.1 GCA_949296785.1 uncultured Alphaproteobacteria bacterium | reverse complement strand
GTGTTTTTTTCCTAAGTAATGGCCGTATAATAATTTTAATCCGTTGCCGGAAACAATTCTCTCTACGGAAATATGCTGATAGCTTTTACGAAGCCCTTCAATCAATTCCGATTCTTTTTTGTTTTGAGGCGCGGCGGAAATGTGTCCCCCTTCCGAAGGAACGGGAAAGAAGCCTCCCGGAGCATTTTCATTCGGGACCAACGCCGAAACCCCCAACCCTGTTCCCGGTCCGATAACAAGAATTGCCGCTTTTTTCTGCACTTCGCCCCTGTCGGTGATTTGGATTTTCTTTTCCTCAGGTATAAGAGGAACGGCCAAAGCTTGCGCTACAAAGTCGTTGATAAGAGTTACTTTTTGAAAGCTGAAACGTCTTTGGATTTCTTTTTTTGAAATAATCCACGGATTGTTGCTTAAGGAAATTGTGTCATTGTACAAAGCGCCGGCGGCCGCCATCAAAAGATGTCCCGGTTTTTCTTTCGTTTGTTTCAGATAAGAGGCCAATGCCTCGTCAAAACTTTTGAATTCGGCGGCTTTTAAAATGGTTGTTTGTTCAAAAGTCCGCCCGTTTCTTGTCAGGCCCAGCCGGATATTCGTTCCTCCCATGTCTACAAGGAGGGAATATTCCTTTTTCTTTTTTTTGAATAATTCAAACATTAAAAAACCTCCTTTAAAACACAAATAAAGTTATTAAAAAGGCAAAGGAAACCTTTTCCTATTTTTTGAAAGAAAGGCAACTGCGCCGCCTGTGTCAGACATTCGGCCGTATCATGCGTACAGGCAAATGTTTTTTCCCCGTTCATGAAAACATAAAGCAGAAACGCAAAAACAAGAGCGATTAGGCTGAAAACAACCGGAAGAAAAAGAGATATTTTGCGTTTTTTCATGTGTTCCTCTTAAAAAATAAATTATTTTTATTGTCTTTTGTCTGTTTGCCTAATTCTGCCTTGTTTGTACACGGTTGTCCAGTTTTTCTTTTTATCCGAACGAACCATCAAAGGGAGGTATAGGAAAAAACAGGAAGGAGGTTCAACAAAAGCGGAATGATAAAACGGGAAAGAGACAAGGAAAAGACCTCAGGGAGATTAAACAAACCTCCGCTTTCATAAATTTTTCTTTCTCTTTCATTTGCTTTTTGTTCCTTTTTCATGTTTTCATCGCTGGGAACTGTCCTTATATATCTTTCTTTTTTATTCTCCTTCCTGGTTTTTTTATATTTTTTACCGATAATCGTTCTGGTAAATTTTCACCTTTGATTTTTCCTTAAGCTCTTTCGGTAAAGAGAGAGGGCGTCGGAGGGGGGCGCTAACTAAAAATACTTAAATTTTACAGACGAATAAAACTTTGAAATTTTTTACCCTCCGTCTCCAAGCCTGAAAAAGAGGTCACTGCCGTGAGATTTCCTCTTTATTTACACTCTATCTTTTCATCGGAAACGGCTGTCGTTTCTTTATCAAACTTAACAAGCTTCGGCAAGAGGTGTCTGCCCGCTGCCGCGATTGTCCTGCTTATTTGCATCTCTTTCCCTTCGGTTTGGGTAATTTTATTGCTCCTCTTTACCTGATGGAAAACATGTTACCTCCTTTATCCTTTAAAAATAGTCATCGGCCCTATTTCACCATGTGCCGGAACGGAACAATTTTCAAGATAGGAAAAAGAATGGATAACCGCCCCTTCTCCAACGGTAACATTTTCACCGAAGTAAACGTTCGGTTCCACCAAAGAGTCTGCCCCGATAACGGTGTCATAGTTGAAATGGACGCTTTCCGGATGAAGCAAGGTAACGCCGGAATCCATTGCCTTGCGGGCAAGAGTTTTCTGAACGACTTTTTCCGCAATAGAGAGGTCAAGACGGGAATTGACGCCGAGAACCTCTTCCGCGTCGCCTTCAACAACAACGGCTTTCAAGCCTTTTTCTCGCCCGATTTTGACAATGTCCGTCAGGTAATATTCATGGGCGGCGTTGTTGTCTTTCAGTTCCGCAATCAAACTCCATAAATATTTTCCGCTGATACACATCAGGCCGGCATTACACAAGCGGATAGCTCTCTCTTCGTCGGAAGCGTCCTTATATTCCACAATCGCCTGAAGTTCGCCGTCTTTAACCAACAGTCGGCCGTAACGGGCGGGGTCGGCGGGCGTAAAGCCCATGACGATAATGTCCGCGCCTTCTTCAAACTGGCGGTACATTTTTTCAAGAGTCTCTTTGGTAACAAGCGGCGTATCTCCGAACAGAACAAAAAAGCACCCTTCGTCATAGGAAGGAAAAATACCCTGTGCCATTTTGACGGCGTGCCCCGTTCCTCTTCTTTCCGTCTGTTCCACGGTTTGCAAAGGAGATACCTCTTTTCTCAGGTTGTCCATATCAGGCCCTATGACAACGCACATATCCTGCATTCCTGCGGTACTTAAAGTACCCAGCAGATGTTTAATCATAGACTGTCCCGCCAAGGGGTGCAGTACTTTCGGCAGAGGAGACTTCATACGGGTTCCCTGTCCGGCGGCGAGGATGATTGCTTTTGCTTTCATTTTGTTTCCTTTCTTTTGTTTTTATTTCTATGCCAATTTCTTCTTTAAATTTTGTTTCTTTTTTTTTAGGGGAGGGCATAGGCTCGTTCCTTCCTCTAAGAAATGACAATGTTATGATCCAGAGCGAAAAAGCGTAGTCGTTCCCGTAGAGAAGGGACAGGCTGATTTAACTGGCTGTTCAGATATTCGGCCGTTTCCTTGACATTCAGACTGAGGATCATGGCCTTGACGGCACCCAAAGCGGTGATGTTCATGGATAGTTTGCGAAAACCCAGAGCGATAAGAGCCATTGCCTCCAACGGACGGGAAGCCATTTCTCCGCACAGACAGCACGAAACATTATAACTGTCTGCCTTGTCCGAGATAAATTTAAGCGTTTTCAGCATCGCCGGGGATAAAACATCATACCTTTCCCAAATCATGGGGTCGCTGCGGTCTATGGCAAAAAGGAATTGAGACAAGTCATTGCTTCCGACCGAAATGAAATCCACCAAGGGCAATAAAGCATCCAACTGGCACAATAAAGAAGGAACCTCCACCATTGTACCGACCTGTATGTTTGAAGGCAGCTTGCCGCCCTTTTCTTTTTCTCTTTGCAGCTCTATTTCAAGAGTTTGTTTTGCTTGTTTGAATTCCTCTACCGTAGAAACCATCGGAAACATGACTTTTAAAACACCGCCGTCCACCGCTCGGATGAAGGCGCGCAGCTGCTGTCTTAAAATCGCCCGGCGGTCCAAAGTCAGCCGGATGGAACGCCACCCCATGGAGGGGTTGGCTTCTTCCCGATGGGAAACATACGGCAAAACTTTGTCCGAGCCGATGTCTAAGGTCCGAAATGTGATGGGTTTTCCTTCGGCGTTTTTTAGGGCCTTTTTGTAAATCTCAATCTGGCTGGCGACATTTGGCAACTGTTCGGCCGACATAAAGGGAAGCTCCGTTCTGTAAAGCCCGATTTCCTCCGCCATACCGTCCGCCAGCGCGAAAATATCCGAAGCCAGGCCGGCGTTCATGTTCAGCTGCACTTTTACGCCGTCCTTGGAAACACAAGGTTTGCCTTTGAGCTTGGCGTATTCTTTCAATAGTTTTTCCCGCTTGTCCAAGGTGGCCTGGAACTCCTTGATTTTATCCAAGGCCGGGTGCAGGTACAAAAGCTCGTTATCCGCGTCTACAATTACGGTTTCTCCCGGGGTTAACCGTGTCGTCACATTCTCAATTTCCGCCAAAATCGGCAGGTTATAAGAACGCGCGACAATCGCTACATGCATGGTCGGGGAACCGTTTTCCAAAACCAGCGCTTTGATTTTTCTTTTATCGTAACTGAGCAGTTCCGCCGGGCCTAAAGAAGAAGCGGCCAAGATTGCTTTTTCGGGAAGCTCTTTGTTTTTCTGTTCCCAATCCTCTCCGCTTAAACGCCCCAAAAGCTGTTGCGTCAAATCCTGAAAGTCATAACTTCTTTCCCTCAGATAATCATCGTTCAACCGGCGCATCCGCTCGCAAAATTCATCCCCCGCTCTTTGGACGGAAGCGCAGGCCGTCAAACCGGAACGGATAGATTCTATGATTTTCTGCACCCACCCTTTGTCTTTTAAGAACATTTGATAAGTCTGAAGAATTGTCTTTTGTTCTTGTGTGACGTCCGTACCTGCCGCCAGTTTTTCAAAGTCATCCTGCAATGTGTGCAACGCCTGGTGAAAAGCCTGAATTTCCTTTAAAGGATCTGTGGCGAACAGTTTTCCGTCTGCCCGCGTCTGCCGATGGATAAATACTTGCCCGATGGCCAACCCGGCGTTCAGACGCCTGGCCTCTATCCGGTCGTCCGCCGGCCCCTGTGCCTTAAGGGTAAAAAAAGTTTCCTCGTTGCTGGCGATAAATTCGGAAACAATCATCGCCGTGTTTTCCATCAGTTCGGTTTCTTCTTCCGAGTAGAGGTAATTAGACTTCGTCTGAACGGCCAAAACGCCCAGAAGGCGGGTTTCTTTCAATAAAGGGACGCCCATCAGGGATTTGAAGTCGTCTTCGCCTGTTTCAGGACGATAAGAGAAAAAGGGATCCGCCCACACATCCGATACCGCAATCGGCTTTTTTTGGAAGGCGATTTCACCGATAATCCCTTCTTCCAAATTCAGCTTGGTTTTGCGGACGGCCTCTTTTTTCAGGCCGTAGCTGGCAAAAAGCTCCAAAGTTTCGTTCGCCTGCAAAAGATAGCAGGAACAGACATCCACGCGCAGCTCTTTCGCCACGATTTCCACCAATCGGTTCAACCGTTCCAAAGGCGGCATTTTTTCGCCCATTAACAGTCTCAGCCTTTTCATAAGGTTTCGGGAAATGTCATTGAGAAAAGAACCGTTTTCCCTCATGGTGTCCTCTTTGCCTCTTTGTTTTCCTTTTTTATTTTTTCGTTTGCCCGTCAACGCGTCAGCCGGTCTTTTTTATTTTCTCCGGCTTTTTTTAGGCTTGGGCGTTTCCTGTTTTATCCGACAGGGTGTTCAAAGTCCGCTGCAAAAAATCCTCCGCCTGCATAACAAGGGAAGAGATGATTTCTTCGGCAGGCCTCTCTTCGTTGACAAGGCCGACAATCTGTCCGCTCATTAAAGAGCCTTCCTGCGTGTCTCCGTCTACCACGGCTTTGCGTAAAGAACCGGCCCAGAAGTTTTCAATTTTGTGCCGCCCTTCGGCCAAGGTTATTTTACCGTCTTTAAAATCTTCAATAATCTGATATTGGAAACGTTTGAATTCCTCATGGGCGTTGTTGGCCAAAGAACGTACCGGAATGACGGGGAAACGTTCATCCAACTGGACGGTGGCGATTGCTTGGCGCGAGGAGGCTTTTAAAACGGCTTTTTTGAAGTTTTCATGAATACGGCATTCTTTTGCCGCCAAAAGGCAGGTGCCGACCTGCCCGCCGGCCGCCCCCATCATCAGAAAAGAGGCCAGCATCTGCCCCGTGCCGATGCCGCCGGCCATAAAGACGGGAACTTTATCTTTAACGGCGGGCAAAACCTCCTGCGCCAAAACGGTTGTGGTGAGGGCGCCCAGATGTCCGCCGGATTCGCACCCTTCAACGACCAGGGCGTCAATGCCGGAGCGAATCAGTTTTTGCGCCAAAATCAAGTTGGAAACGATAGCCATCGTTTTGACGCCGTTTTCTTTCAGGCGGGAAATTAAGTCGGCGGAGGCTACGCCGGCCGCCAAAACAATATGAGATACTTTTTCTTCCAGGCAGATTCGAATCTGTTCTTCCATCTGCGGGTGGAGAAGAACAATGTTGACGCCGAAGGGGCCCGGCGCTTCTTTTTTTAAAAAACGAATTTGTTCGCGTAATTCCTCCAAAGAAAGGCACCCGCTGGCCAAAACGCCGAACCCGCCGGCACGGCAGACGGCCAGGACAAGGTTCTTTTCGCATATCCAGGACATTGCGCCGCCGATAAGGGCGTAGTCGCTGCCTAAAAATTCTTTACCTTTGAGCCAAAATTTGTTTAACAGGTCCGTCTTTTGTTTCATTTGTTCTTTCCTTAAAAATTAAATGATTGAGTTATATTTCTTTGAACTTGTCGAATCTTTTTCCGTTTACTTTTTTCAGAGGTAACAGAGATTTTCG
>CASFRQ010000179.1 GCA_949296785.1 uncultured Alphaproteobacteria bacterium | reverse complement strand
TATTTATATAGAGATTTTAAGGCTTGTATATTTTTAGGTAAATCCATCTCAACAATTTTAATATGAGAATATTGTTCTCTATATTTTTCTAAATTTATTGTTTTTACAAAATTATCAAACTTTTCATATTTATTCATTTTTATTTTCCTTTAAAAATATCAGAATTAAAAAATTCTTCTAATGAAATTCCAAAAAACATACATATTTTTTCCAGATTAATAATAGATATGTTTCTCCTACCAAGTTCTACACTTGACCAATAAGTCCTATCTAGGCCGGCATTCAGTGCTGCCTTTTCTTGAGATAATTTATTCTCTTTCCTTATTTGTCTAATTCTTAATCCAACTTGTTTTTGAATCATAAAAATCTCCTTATAGTAAGGTAATACAAAAAGATGATTATAAATCAACGGACTATAAGTAACAATCAGTATATCCTTACAAATCTGCATCTATTATTTTCATTGGTTCTTACAAAAAACTTTTTTCCATTCTATTTGAAAGAAGTATTTAAGGAACCTGAAAAAACAAAAAATTATCCCTTGCCTTAAAAAGGCCTTTATGTATAATGAGGCAGATTTTACGGATGGGCGAAATGACTTTTGTTAAAACCTTTTTCGTTTTCAAAGCCCCCTTTTTCCGAATGAACGGCGGACAAAAGGAAACAGTTTCTTCCCCTCTTTTTTCTCAGACAGTATTTTTACCGTCTCTCTCAAAACGGCTCCTATTTAAACGGCGCCCGGCGTTTTTTTCCAAAGGAAAAATATCCGGCGGGGCCAACCTCTTCTTTACCGTTTTTCAACCCTTGTCTTTAATCTTCAACCCTCAATTAAGGATTTTTTAAAATGACAAAATATATTTTCACTCTCGGCGGCGTTGTGTCTTCCCTCGGTAAAGGCATTGCTTCCGCCTCCATCGGCAACCTCCTGCGCGCCAGAGGCTATTCCGTCCGCATGCGCAAGTTGGACCCTTATTTAAATATTGACCCGGGAACGATGTCCCCTTATCAGCACGGGGAAGTTTTCGTTACCGACGACGGCGCCGAAACAGACTTGGATTTAGGGCACTACGAACGATTCGCCGATGTGTCCTGCCACAAGACGGACAGCATCTCCGGCGGCCGGATTTACTTTAATGTCCTGAACAAGGAAAGAAGGGGCGATTACCTCGGCGCCACGGTTCAGGCCATTCCGCATGTCACGAACGAAATCAAGGATTTTATCAGTTCCGACCTACACGGGGAAGACTTCGTCCTGTACGAAGTGGGGGGCACCGTCGGCGATATTGAAGGCACTTTGTTTTTGGAGGCCATCCGCCAGTTTATCAACGAAGTCGGACGAGAAAATGCTTTAGTGATTTTTGTCACCCTCCTGCCCTACATTGAAACAGCGGGAGAACTTAAAACCAAACCGACGCAGCACGCCGTCAAAACCCTCCTGGAGGCGGGAATTCAGGCGGATATTCTTTTATGCCGCAGCCAGGTCATGCTCGGCGCGGAGGAAAAGCGCAAAATCGCCCTTTTCTGCAATGTTGCGCCGCAAGATGTCATTATCGCCCTGGATGTGGACAATATTTACAAAATCCCGCTGACCTATCATGAACAAGGTTTGGATACGCAGGTTTTAAAACATTTCCGCATGCCGGACGCCGAAAAAGAACCGGACTTAAACGCCTGGCGGAAAATTGTTGACATTTCCTCGCATTATGAAAAAGAAGTCAATATTGCCGTTGTCGGTAAATACTGCGGCCTTTTGGAAGCGTATAAGTCTTTAAGAGAGGCTTTGACCCACGCCGGCATTTTCCATCATGCCAAAATCAAAACCGATTGGATTGAAGCGGAAGAGCTGGAGGCCTTGTCTGAAGAAGAGTTGGATCAGCGCCTGGCTCAGGCAGACGGTATTTTGGTCCCCGGAGGTTTCGGCGTCCGCGGGACGGAAGGAAAAATCCGCGCCATAAAATACGCCAGAGAACACAATATCCCCTTCTTCGGTATTTGCTTAGGGATGCAGATGGCCGTCATTGAGGCATGCCGTAACCTGCTTAACATGCCCGAAGCCGGCTCCGCCGAATTTTCGGACTCCTGTCTTCCGGTGATTTCAAAAATGACGGTTTGGGAAAAAGACGGCGTCAAATGTATCCGCCCGGACAACGCGGATATGGGAGGGACCATGCGGCTGGGCGCCTATCCGTGCGTGATTGAAAAAGGAACTCTGGCGGAAAAAATCTATCAAAGCACCCTCATTCATGAACGCCACCGCCACCGATATGAAGTGGATATCCAGCTGGAGGGTAAATTGCGTTCAAAAGGCATAATTTTTTCCGGAAAATCGCCGGACGGTCTGCTGCCGGAAATCACAGAACTGAAAGGGCATCCCTTCTTTATCGCGTGTCAATTCCATCCGGAATTTACTTCCCGTCCGATGCGCCCCAATCCGTTATTCAGGGACTTTATCGGCGCCTCCTTGGAAAAAAAGGAGAAAAAGGAGGAGACTCCTTAATCTCCGCACGATTCCCAATCGCCCTCATTCCAATATTTTAAGGACGGCAAAACAAACCGGATAAATAAATTTCCGCCAGTAAGCAGAAAGGGTATGAGCGTATTTAACTTCTCGCACAGGCCCAAGTCCTTCTTACAGCCGAACCGGGGCGTCCACATTTTCCTGCTTATTTTGGAAACCATAGAAAAGAGGCGATTTTTTGCCTCTTTTTTAATGCGAACCCCGGATTATCCCGAGACAAAACCTTTTCCTCTCATAACGCCTTTAGAAAAACACAGGAAATATTTTTCCTTCCGTTCAGATGTCCAGACAAAAGGGTGGTATTTTTTTCTTCGGAAAAACTTTAATAAAGAAGCTTACGCAGATGAACAAACCCAAAGACGATGGTATTTCGTCATCGGATAGTTCCGGCAAATACAAGGATGGCAGGACAATTCTACCCCATTCGCCTTGCGAATTTCCTTATGTTTTTTTTACTTACAAAAAAACAAAAAATCAAAGGGACGAAAACTATTTTCCCTATTCAATAAGACTATAAACCGCCTACCTTCCGCTCTCAGAATCATGACAGAAAAATTTTTTAAAAATCAGAAAACGGAGGATGAAAGGAGACGAATACCTATCTGAAGAGTCATCGGCCAAAACAACCGAATGAATGTCCCATAAAAACATTTCTTCTTCATTTTTAAGCCAAAATTTCAGAATAAACACGCCCTTGTCTTGCTTTAAAAATAAAAAGGCATCTGAAAAAATATTGCTCCCTACCGCCCCCTTCCTTTAACCTTCAACCCTCACTTAAGGATTTTTTAAAATGACAAAATACATTTTTACTCTCGGCGGCGTTATGTCTTCTCTCGGTAAAGGAATCGCTTCCGCTTCCGTCGGGAATCTTTTGCGCGCCAGAGGCTATTCCGTCCGCATGCGCAAGTCGGCCCCTTATTTAGTTCACACAGGATGAAGCGATAAAACGAAAACCGGAAACACACTCAAAACAGAAACGGTATCTTTATAAAAACCGTGTTCCGACAGGGGAAAAAATTAAAAAGGCAGTCATTTTTGCCAAAAACCTTTCCTTTGAAAAAAATCGCCTTTTTATAACAGGGAAAATACCTTTCGGAAAAAGATACCTTTGAGATACCCCCTCTTAACAGCCGTACAATCTCTCTCGGTTAAAAGATTCATCCTCCCATAAAAGAAACCAAACTTTTATAAAAGAAGCTGCCGCCATGGCAAGATAAAACACCGGTTACAAGCGCAAAATCTTTACGAAAACCCTCTTTTCGCAAAGGTAACTATCTTTAAAAACCTTCCTTTTCATCCGTTGAAGGCGGCACTTCTTCCCCGTTCCGATAATATTTTTCCTCAAACAAATTGCCTTGCATATCAAAACTTTTGGAAGAACCGGTCAATTTGCCGTCTATGTAAACATCGTTGAATTTCAAGTTTCCGTTTTCATAATAAGCAGTAAGAGGGCCTTGAAGCAAGCCGTCTTTATAAAATCCTTTTGCTTTCAGCCTGCCGCTTTCAAAATACTTTTCAAAAACCCCGTCCGGTTGACCGTTTTTATAAAAGAAAGAAGATGCCTTTGCCCCGTTCGTATGATAATAAAAGGAAGGACCGTCCTTTTTCTCGTTAAGAAAAGTTTCTTCCTGCGCCGGCTGCCCGTTGCCGAAATAAAGCTTTTCAAGAGACCGGCCCGACGGCAGTTTCAGGTTGACGCTCATCAAAGACCCGGTATCTCCGTAGAAAGTCAAAAGAGCTTTCCCTTTCGTTTTATCCTTAAACTCCCCGGAAATAACCAAATATCCATTTAAACAAGCAGGGGCATATCTGAAATTACGCGTCCCTTTCACTCCCTTAAACGGATTTTTCATCCCTTCTTTTTCATAAAAACCATTGATATAGGCATCTTCCGTTTCCACAAATTTATCTATTTGAGCAATGATATTTTTTTCAAACTCCTCCTCTTTGCATCCCTTGCCTTCCGGAGAAGGAACCAACGCATATTCGCTCAGATCATAGTACTCGCAAGCATCTTCATCCACAAAGCATTCCAAGCCATTTTCAACAAACGGAGAAAAGGCTATTTGCATAAAAAGGAATTTTTCCCAGGGATAATCCTCCATTTTCATACGAAGAGGAACCACTCCCATAGCTTCCCCGATAACCTTATCCACGGTCGGATGAGATGAAAAATCGGTCGTTTTTAATTCGGTAGCGGAACAAAAATATTCTTGCCACGATGATATATTTTTCCCTTTCTCCTCCCGAGGAAAGCAGAAAAGAGACATTTTGTTCTCGTCATAAATCAACAAAGCGTTTTCATGTATAGAACCGGGCTTTGACTTTAAAACGGCAAAACGGATATTGCCGAAGAAAAAGTCATTTTCTTTTTCGCCTGAAACAGGCTTCCACTCCAACCCCGAATCATAAAAAAACCCCGGAAACCCGAGGTTTTGAATGGCGCGCCCGGCGGGATTCGAACTCACAACCTTCTGATCCGTAGTCAGAAAAATAGGGGTTCTACACATTTACACTGACTTATAAAATCTTATAAAAGTACTTGATTTATAATGATTTTTTTGTTATAAAAAATTACTCACACTAATTTAAATTTACTTTTTTTCTGCTTACTATTTGCTTACTAGTTTTAAAAAGGTCAAAAAATGAAGCTGACAAAAACGGAAATAGACAAACTTTCTTTTAAGGGAAAAGATGCCTTTTATTGGGATGATTCTGTTTCAGGTTTTGGCGTTAAGGTTACAAGGAGGGGAAAAAGTTATATTATCCAGTCCAGGGTCTTAGGAAAAACGATTCGCAAAAAAATTGCCTCTTGTTCCGTTATGACACCGGAGGAGGCCAGAAGAGAGGCAAAAAAACTTTCCGGGGAAATGGCCGGCGGCGTAAATATCAATGCAGAAGAAAAGAAAAAAAAGGTTTTGGGGGTTACTTTACAGGAAGCCTATAAAGACTATAAAAAAACGCGGACTTTAACAATAAAGACAATGAATGAATATGACAGAGCAATAGAAAAAACCCTCTCAGATTGGAAGGAAGTTCCCCTTGTTTCAATTAGCAGAGACAAGATAGAAAAACGGTTTAAAGAGATAAGCAAAAAAGCGCCGGCGTTGGCAAACTTACACTTTCGGTTATTGCGAGCCCTTTTTAACTTTTCTATTGAAAAATACGCGGTAGATGGAGAGCCGATTATCCCCTCAAATCCGTGCGGGCGGTTAACAATTTTAAAGCTTTGGAACAGGGTAGAAAGAAGGAAAAGTTACATACGCCCCGAACAGTTAAAAGATTTTCTTAATGCTTTAACTCATAAAACAGGCGATGCAGAGCATTTAAAAACAGTTAAAAATCAGTGCTTCTTTATTTTATTTACAGGATGCAGAGACCAAGAGGCCGCCTCTTTAAAGGTTAAAGACATAGACCAGAAAAGAAAGGCTGTTACTTTTTGGCATACGAAAAACCATCATCAGCATATTTTACCTCTTGGGGAATACTTATTTGAATTCGTAAAAAAACTTTGTACTGGAAAAGGAGCGGAGGATTATTTATTCCCGGCGGATAATAAAAGCGGGCATCTTTTAAACCAACGCTATAGCGTCAAAAAGATAGCGCAAGAAAGCGGCGTTCCCTTTACCCTTCACGATTTACGGAGAACCTTTGCCAGTATTGCCAACAACCATATTTCTGGAATAACAAACTTTACCTTAAAAAAGCTTTTAAACCACTCTGAAAACGATGTAACAGCCGGATATATCCAGTTTGAACCGGAAAGTTTAAGGGGGCCGATGCAAAGGATAGAGGATTTTATTTTAGAGCAGGCGGGAATAAAAGCCGGAGAAGCAGGAAAAGAAGACGGAAAAGAAAAGGACGCGGATAAATGAATAACTTACAAGAAAAACCTTTTTATATATACAGAGACGCCGAAGGGGCGGTAGCCGTTAAAGCGTTTGTAAAAGAGGATACTTTATGGCTGACACAAAAAGCAATGGGGGAGCTGTTCGGCTGTTCTTCTGATAACATTTCACAACACCTGAAAAATATCTTTGAAGAAGGTGAATTGAAAAAAGATTCAGTTACCGAGAAAATCTCGGCAACTGCCACAGACGGAAAGAATTATCCTACAAACTTTTACAACCTGGACGCAATTATTGCCGTTGGCTACCGGGTGAATTCAAAGAAAGCTACCGCCTTTAGGATATGGGCTACAAATGTTTTAAGGGAATATATCTTAAAAGGTTTTGCGTTGGATGATAACCGGTTAAAAAACGGGCGGGATTTTGACAAAGCGCACTTCCGGGAATTATTGGACAGGATAAAAGATATTCGCACTTCCGAAAGGATGCTTTATCAGCAATTAAAAGATATATATGCCCT
>CASFRQ010000178.1 GCA_949296785.1 uncultured Alphaproteobacteria bacterium | reverse complement strand
CTCATGATGCGGATTCTTTTTTTGAAGAAGTCAAGCAAATCATACTTTAAAATAATTTTCCCGATTTCAAAATTCCCCTCCGTATCTTTGACATTGGCAAGGGTCATTTCCGTCAATCCCTTGCTTTCAACGGTGTAGGTTACCCCGGTTAATCCCTTGCTGTCCAAAAAAGACCGGATAAAATAGGGAGATATGAAGAAAACGGTCCCAAATATCCCTCCCGCAATAAGCAGGAGGATGACCATCGGTATAAAAAAGAAATATTTTAAAACTTTTTTGACATCGTTTTTAAAAGAAGGCGGAGGGGGCAGATTTGCATCTTGGTTTGCGGGACGAATGACAACCCTCTTTGCCGCTTCCCGGAAAAAACCGCGCGCCCGTCCGGGAGCAGGCCCCTTTTCATCCTTCTCTTTGTTTTCTTCTTTTGTTTCCTCAGGCATTTCTTTATTTTCAACAGCCTGAACCGATTCTTCCTCTCTTGGAGTGACTATATCCTCGGCATTTTCTTCGGAACCGGAAGAGTTTTCTTCGCTTAAGTCTGTATTTTGAACAAAATTGTGTGATTTTGGCGGTCCAGCCATGAAAGGTGTTTCGGGAACATTTTCCCCCCCTTCTTCTGTTTCGTCGGTGGTTCTTAAAGTTTCTTCGGTATGGCCGATAGGGGAATCTTCCTTCAGGTTTTGTTCAACGGTTTCTTGTTCATTCGTTGAAGCATCCGCTTTTTCTTCCGAGATTTTGTCGGAGGAAAGGGCGGTTTCTTCTGAATTTTCTTCCTCTTGAATAAGGTTTTCCTCTTCCGGAGTCTGCTCTTCTTCCGTTTTTAAAGCGTCATTTTCGGAAAACGGATTCTGAGGAACGCGCGGCGGCAGAACAATACTGTCGTTAACGGTTTCATCCTCCAAAGCGAAAGGACTTTCATTTTCCAAAAGACCCTCGTCGTTTTCTTCCCGACCAGCGGAAGGGCGCCTTGGTTCAAACAAAGCGTCTTCCTGAATATCCGAAACATCGTTTTCAGGAGAATTTTCATCCAAAAGAGAATCGGACAGGATATCGTTTTCCGTTTCATCCGGTTGGACGGCGTTTGTTTTTTCCAGAATTTCATCGTTTGTTTCATCCACCATGTCGTAACTCCCGTTCGTCTGTTTGAACCTATTTTTATGTATTTTAACCAAGAGGCGATTGATTTTCAAGTAATTGCTTAAATTCTTCTTCGGATAAGATGCGAATGCCTAATTCCCGGGCTTTTTTTGCTTTCTGTCCCGCGTCGTTCCCTAAAACGACATAATCCGTTTTGGCGGAGATGGAAGAACTGACTTTTGCCCCGCTTTCCAATGCCTTAGCTTTAGCTTCCGGACGTGTCATTGTTTCCAATCCTCCCGTGAAAACGACCGTTTTCCCCGTCAGAGCTGTTTGTTTGGCACTTTTTTCAAAAGGCAAAATATTTATCTTTTGCCGCAAAGCGTTCAAAAGTTCTCTGTTGTGCGGTTCGGCTAGAAAATTGATAAAGTCGTCGGCAATGGTGTCTCCGATGCTTTCCAGAGAAGTCAGCTGTTCTTTGAAACCTTCCTGGTCCGCCGCCTGCAACAAAGTATCCAAATCCGGATAAACGCCGGCCAAAAGTCGCGCAGTAACCTGTCCTACCTGCCGAATACCGAGCGCGAAAAGGAATCGGTCAAAAGACACGCCTTTTTGCACTTTTTCAATAGCGTTAAACAGGTTTTGGCAGGACTTTTCTCCCCAACCGTCCATCTGCATTAGCTCTGTTTCGTGTTTTTCCTTTAAATCAAAAAGGTCGGCCGGCGTTAAAATCCATCCTTTATCATAAAACAGCTCAATGTTTTTGTCCCCCAACCCTTCTATATCCAAAGCATCTTTAGAAACAAAGTGTTTCAGCCGTTCCCTCATTTGTGCCGGACAAACAAGCCCGCCGGTGCAATAAATGTAGGCCTCGTCCTCTTCCCGCGCCGCATGAGAGCCGCAGACGGGGCAAACCGAAGGGAAAACAAAAGGTTTTGAATCCTCGGGACGTTTTTCCAAAATAACCTGGAGCACCTGAGGAATGACATCGCCCGCCCGCTGAATGAGAACGGTGTCTTTTTCGCGAATGTCCTTGCGTTCTATTTCGTCAATGTTATGCAAAGTCGCGTGGGAAACCATCGCCCCGCCGACATTGACGGGTTCCAAGTCCGCTACAGGCGTCAAAATTCCCGTCCGGCCGACCTGGATGCGAATCGCTTTTAAAAGAGTCTCCGCCCTTTGCGCCGGAAATTTATGGGCGATGGCGAATCGGGGCGCTCGCGCGATAAAACCTAACCTTTTTTGGTAGTCCAAACGATTTACTTTGTAAACGACGCCGTCAATATCGTAGGGAAGAGAAGCTCTTTTTTCCTGCATTTTATCATAATAAGACTCCAGCTCTGTTACATCGGCGCAGGGACGGATTTCAGGGCTGACCGGAAATCCCCATTCTTTCAGAAGAGAAAGAAATTCCGCATGCGTTGTCCAAAACTCGTCGCTTGTTAATCCCCAGGCGTAGGCGAAAAGGCTGAGTTTCCTTCTTTTCGTTACGGAAGGGTCCAATTGCCGTAAAGAGCCGGCCGCCGCGTTGCGCGGGTTGGCAAAGACCTTTTTCCCCGCTTCCTCCTGTTCTTTGTTTAAAGCGAAGAAGTCTTCCTTGGTCATATAAACTTCGCCGCGCACCTCAATTTCATTCGGAAAACGTCCGCCTTGCAAAGTCAAGGGGAAGTCGGCGATGGTTTTGAGGTTTTCGGTGATATCCTCCCCCGTCGTGCCGTCGCCGCGGGTGGAACCCTTTTCAAATCTGCCGTTTTTGTAAAAGGCGGAAAAAGACAAGCCGTCTATTTTCGGTTCGGCGACAAAGTCTAAAGGCACTTCCTCCTTTAACCCTAAAAAAGAACGGATTCTTTCGGCAAAATCCCCGATTTCCTCCTTTTCAAAAATATTGGAAAGGGACAGCATCGGCACCTGATGAACAACTTTTTTGAATCCTTTGGCACTCGCGGCGCCGACTTTGAAAGAAGGGCTGTCCGCCCGTACCAGTTCGGGAAAATGTTTTTCCAAGTCTTCGTTGCGTTTTTTCAAAAAGTCATATTCCGCGTCCGTGGCCAGAGGGTCGTCTTCCTGGTAATATGCTTTATCCAACCGCGCCATTTCTTCTGCCAGGTAGGCCAATTGTGCCGCCGCCTGCTCCTTGGTCAAAAGGGAGATGTCTTCTTGAAGCAGGCGTTGCACCTCTTCTTTGTCTGAAACAGCCTGATTTTCCGGCCCTTTGCCGGCGGCCGGGAGTTTTTTGTTGTTTTGCGCGCGGCTGTTTTCGGGATGGTTCTCTGTTTCGCCTTTTTCTGTTCTTTGCTGGGCCGGAACGGCATCGGCTGGCTCGTCGGATTTGCCGGGAACACCTGAAAAAGCATCTGTCCTATCGGCGGAGATTGTGTCTTTTTCCGTTGATTTTGAAGCGCTTTGCTTAGGTTCTCCGGCCTCTTTATCCGGAAGGGTTTGTTCGGCGTCCCCTCCGAAATCCGGGGAAGGTTGAACCAGGGAAAAGAGGGTCGGTTCGGCCTGTTTGTTTGATTTGGACATATCTAGTTTTCCTCCAACAACTCTTTGGCGTTCTGCAGAGCGGTCGGGGTAATCTCCCGTCCGGACAGCATACGGGCGATTTCCCGGATTCTTTCCTCATCGTTCAGGCGACGGACGAAGGTTTGAATGGTTTTTGCTTCTTCCTTTTTCAAAACCATAAAGTGGTTGGTGCCGCAAGAAGCCACTTGCGGGGAATGCGTGATAACCAAAACTTGGGTTTTTTGCGCCAGTTTTTTCAGCCTTTGCCCGATGGCGCGAGCCGTCGGTCCCGACATGCCGGTGTCTATTTCGTCAAATACCATGATTTCCAGGTTTTCGTTCAGGGCGGTGTTGACTTTTAAAGCCAGCATAAAACGCGCCAACTCCCCGCCGGAAGCGATTTTATTTAAAGCGGCCAAAGGAGTCCCCGTGTTGGTGGAAACTTCAAAAACGACCTCGTCCAGACCATCCGGTCCCCATTTTTCTTCTTCCTTTGCGGTCAGTTTTGTTTTGAAAACCGCTTTTTCCAATTTTAAGTCGGGCAACTCTTTCATCACGGATTTATCCAGCTTGTCCGCGGCCTTTTGCCGGAGGGCGGAAAGAGCGCGCGCCTGCTGCAAATAGGCGAGTCTTGTTTTTTCCTGCTCTTGTCTTAAAGAAAACGCTTCTTCCTCTCCTTTATTTAAAAGAGAAAGCTGTTTTTGAAATTCTTCCAACTTGTCCGGCAAATCGTCCGGCGCGCATTGGTACTTGCGTCCCATGTCTTTGAGCGTGAACAGACGGTCTTCCAATTCTTCCAGTCGGGCAGACGGGTCTTCGTAGGAGGCGCCTTTTTCTTCCAGCAGGGCGGAAACTTCCCCAAAATCTTCATCTATTTTTTCAAGGCGTCTCAAAGCTTCTTCAAATCCGCCTTCCGTGAGGCGGTCGGCCCGTTCCAAGGCGCGCATCGCTTTGGAAACGCTGGCGCTGCCTTCCTGGTTTTGATTGAGAATCTGATAGGCTTCGTTCAACGCTTCCGTAATTTTTTCCGCGTTCATCAAAGCAGCCCGTTCGCAGCTCAATGCCTCCTCTTCCCCTTTTTTAGGCGCAAGGCGGGATAATTCATCGGCGGCGAAAGATAGGTATTCTTCTTCTCTTTTGGCTTTTTCCAAAATTTCCGACGCTTCTTTCAGTTTCCTGTCGGCTTCTTTCCAGGCGGCAAACAACTCCTTTGTTTTTTTCTTTTCCTCCTCCAATCCGCCGTAGGAGTCCAACACATTTAAGTGCGTTGCCGGATTTAAAAGGGAGTGGGTCGTAAACTGGCCGTGAATTTCAACCAATTCTTCGCCTAAAAGCCTTAGAAAAGAAACGCCGACCGTTTGGTCGTTGACAAAAGCTTTGCTTTTGCCGTCTTTATCCAAACTGCGTCGTAGAATCAAGGGGTCGTCGGGAGAAAAATCTATGTCATTTTCCTTCAACAGCTCAAAAACCGGATGCGTTGGCGGAAGGATAAATTCCGCGCAAACGGAAAGTTTGTCCGTCCCGTAACGGACCAGTCCCGCATCCGCCCGCGCGCCTAAAGCCAATGCCAGAGAATCCAGCAAAACCGACTTGCCGGCGCCTGTTTCGCCGGTAAAAACGCTGAGTCCGGTATTGAAATTCAAATCCAGCTTATCTATTAAAACAACATTGCGGATGGACAGCGCCGAAAGCATTTAATCAAGCCTTTCTTTTTTTGTGTTTCTTTTTTATCTTTTATTTTATTCTTTTGTTCTTTTGGCCTTTAGTTTTTTCATCTGTTTGCCGTTTTCAAAAACTTCAAAAGGCAGGACAAAGGCGGAAATCCCCTTATTTTTTACCCGTTCTTTTGGCTGATGGGTTTTCCTCGTTCGTTGTCTGCCGAGGGGAAAGATTTGTTCCTTTTCGTGTTTTTGCCTCATTTCCCTTGTCAGTTTTCTTTTTTTGTCCTTTCTCGCTTTCCTCTAAGCCGAAAGAGGCGTTTGGGGCAGAGTCTTTCACTTGGACAGGGTGATTCTTTAAAAGGCGTCGCGCCCTGCGGCTCCAATTGTCTTTCGGATATTTTTCCTGAAGGATTTTGTTTGCCTCCAAAGCTTGATTGTTCATTCCGAGGGAAATATACGCTTCCATCAGGCGATAAAAAGCTTCCGGCGCTTGGTTTGTCTGAGGATACTCCTCCAAAACCGTCTGAAAATGGTTGATGGCCGGCGGAAAAACTTCCCGTGTCAGATAATATCGGCCCAGAGCCATTTCTTTTCCGGCCAACTGGTTTTGGATAAAGGCGATTTTATTCAAAGCGTCGTCTTTATAAGGGGAGTTGGGGAATCTTAAAAGCAATTCCTGAAACGCTTTTAACGCTTGGATGGTGTTTTCCTGTTCCCTCTGGATATCGGAAATCTGTTCAAAATAGCACAGTCCTTTTAAATAATAAGCATAAGGCGCGTTTTTATTGCCCGGATGGATTTGCAAAAAACGGTCAAGAATCAGCAGGGCGTCCGTGTATTCCTCCGTTCGGTAGGAAAGGTAGGCGGCCATAATCTGCCCTCTGGACGCCCAGACGGAATACGGGTGGTCTCTTTCCAAAGCATCAAGCTCTTTGATGGCCAAAGTCGCTTCCCCTTCATCCATCAAAGTCATGGCGTCCAAGTACATTTGTTCCGGGCTTTTTCCGGATTCCTGCGGTGTCGTATCGGCGGCACATCCGGTTAAAGCCAAAGAGAGGAAACAGACAAACAACCACTTTTTTTTCATTTTTCATCCTTTTTAATCAGCAGGGACGGGTATTCCGTTTCCCCGTTTGGAGCGTCTTTGTTCCCATCGGTTTTGGGAGCGATGATAAAACAAGGTAATTTATTTTTTTGCAAAAGTCTAGAAACTTCCAGAGCTTTTTTTTCATTTTCCAGGCCGAAAATGCGAACTCGCCATAAATCTCCGAAGGGCAGGATTTGCACAATTCCCGTTTCTCCCATCATTTGCTCAATATTCTGCGCTTTTTTTAGAGCCGTCGGCAAAGAAGCGTAGGCACCTGCCTGTACCTGCCAGTACGATTCGTTGTCCCCTTGCAAAGGCAGAGAGATTTTTTGATTTTTAAGTCCGCCGGTTTTATCGGCCGGCAAAGCGATTTGCCGGGTGTTTTTTAAAGAAAGGATATCCTCTTTCATCAACTGGACGGAGGCGCGCATTTTCGGCAAATAGTTTTTTTTATCCGTTTCATTTAAAACAGGGCGCTTTTTAAAAGGATTGTCTTTTGCCGCAGTATCCTTTTGTTTGGCGCGCAACTCTTCCATTTTTTTGAAGCCTTTGTCCAGCAGTTTGACCATGCTGTCGTCCCTGGCTTTGACGGAAGGTTGCCCCAGGCTGACGGCCACAAGGCGCATATCTTTTTTTCGGCAGGTGGAAATGACATGATAACCGCAAGCATTCAAATAGCCGGTTTTTAACCCTTCCGCCCCTTTGTACAGGCGGATGATGTTGTTGTGATTACCGTAGATTTTTCCTTGAATGGTGGCGACTTTTGTCGTGAAAAGCGGATAATACTGCGGAAAATGGTTAATGAGCGCCAAGGCCAAAACCGCCATATCCCTTGCGGTGGAAACTTGCTTTTTATGATGCAGACCGGAGGCGTTTTTAAAAACCGTCCTGTTCATGCCCAAATCATGCGCCGCTTTTGTCATCATGTCGGCAAACTCTTCTTCGGAACCGGCCAAAGCCTCCCCCAACACGGCCGCCACATCATTGGCGGACTTGACGATGAGGGCCATGACGGCCTCTTTGACGGTCAGGGTGGTTTCGGGCTTTAAGTAGATTTTGGAGGCGGGTTTCGCCGCCGCTTTTTTGGAAATCAAAAGTTCGTCCTCCATCCTTAAAACGCCGTTGTCCAAGGCCTGGAAGGTCAAATACAAAGTCATCAGCTTGGTTAAGGAGGCGGGATATATTTCCTCATCCGCTTTGTCCGCGTAAAGGACATAGCCGCTGTCTGCATCGGCAATAAGTGCGGCCTTGATTCTTGCCGCCTGCGCCTGTTCGGGGAAGAAGAAAGCCGGCAAACCTGCCACTGCTGTCATCCATAGTATTAAAAGAAAAAAAAGCTTTCTCATTTCCGTATTTTGCCCGCTGAAAGTTTTTACTGTTTAAGAAAGATGATTCTCTTTCTTACCGAAAATTCCGTTTTCGCCAGATTAAGCGAAAAACTCTTTCCTGTCTATTGTTTTTTAGGTTTGATAAAGCGCAAAAGGCCTCAGAAATTACTTTTAAGGCAATGTTGGAAAAAAGAGAAAAAAACAGAAAGTCGTTCTTTGTTTTTTTGAATATAAAAAGAAGAGGTGATGTTTTCGCTGATTTTATGACCTTATATAAGATTTTTTATCTGTATCCAAAATATAAAAAAATATTTAAACCGTCGGCGTCTTCCTCTTTTTGACATATGTTCCTGGCTTCTTCAGAATTAAGCTTGGGCCTTGCAGATTCCGTGTTTCCTACTCTGATAGGACCTGTTCCGTCATCAAGTTGTGAAATGAAAGATAAGCATAATTCGTTGGAAATGTTTGTTAAATCCAGGTAATAAGAAGAGTTTTCCTCCCAACTACTTCCTATACTGGACCGTTTTCCTCCTGCAGTGGCCAGTGCTTCAGCCAAATGGGAAGAATCGGCATAATCGCGATAATTAAAATTCTCGTTTCCTTTTTTATAGTTGAGGCTGAATTCATTAAAAAAAGAAGAAAGTATTTGAATCTCTTCAATCACTTTGTTAATCCTAATCTTCTGCATGGCCATACTGTAACCGGCTAAGCCGCCGACTGGCAAAACCGATAATGGTTAAGACATTGAGCATCTCTACCATGGTTCGCCTTTTTGGAGCTTTATTTTAAATGGTTTGTCAGGATGGTTGCTTACCTCTTTTTTATTTTCTTCCTCTCTTGTTTTGTTTCCTTCTAAAAGAAATAAAAGAGGATAAAAATGAATAGAAGAGGAACAACTCAATCCGGGCGCAGTATGATAGAAATGTTAGGCGTGTTGCCTATCATCAGTGTCCTGTCTGTCGGAGGTTTAGCCGGTTACAATGTGGCTATGGGAAAAATATTGGCCCAAGTGAATTGTCCTGAAAAAATATAAGATATCTAAAGAAAAGCTTCTTTTTTATTACAAAAAAATTGGAAGGTTCTGGAAATAAAAACATATTCTTCCGTTGAAACCGAAGAAGAAGCATGAAAAAATTCAAAATTTGGAGGATTATCCGAAAGAAAGCATCAAAGGCGGGTGGAGAGTAGTAACCTATCATTATAAAGCAGTTTGACTTATTCGGAAAATTCCTTATTCGTCAATCTCCACCCTCGCGGATGGTTATAATGAAGCGGGTTACTACGCCCGAGATATTGGATTTCTCACAATATCTTTCTAAAAAATATTAAAATTTCAGTGTATTATCAAGTTTTATTTTTATTATTTTGGTTTTAAGGTATTTTTGTAAAATAACTGCGATAGTTTTCTTTTATCGTTTTGATTTTTGCTTTTTATAATTCTGCTCTTCTCCAAAATTTTATTTTCGGTTCTTGTCTTTTTTTATTAAAAAAGGACGATACTTTTTGACTTTTCTGAAAAATATAAAAAGGGGAGAATTGTATGGTCAGAAATCTTAAGAATTTTATTTTTGATACCTGTTATAGCGGAATTTATTCGTTTTAATCGTTCCTTTCTTCAATCATATAAATGATGAATTTTGAGGGGTTACGGTGTCCGTGCCTTCTTTTTTCGGGAAAATATTGGTAATCAGAGGAAGTTTCTTCCAAATTTCCCATATTCGTTTCGGAAGGTGTTTGGCAAGGCGTTTTTGTTTCTCGGCCGTTAAAATCCTTAACGGTTTTTGAAGGGAATAAGACACTCACATTCTGAAATTTTGAAAATAAGGACATTTATAAAATATGATATGTTTCTGCTGATTTTTTTATGGCAGACGAAGCAAAATGTGTAAAGGATATAGGGCATGGTAAAAAATAAGAAGGGAGCGTAAAATACTTTTTGTCAATGAAGGCAAAATTAAAAGCAATTGTTTTGCGGTTTTTCGCGGACGCTTTCCTCATCTGCCGATTGGTTTTTATTGAAGGATATGTCAAAAATATATTCGGATATGCAAAAGGCTCAGGTTTTTAAACTCGGATAATCCGATTATATTGATCTTCTTGGAGTATGCTATGTTGGAGAAGTAGTGATAATGTTGGGGGCTGAAACTTTCTTCCTCCGCTGTTAGGTCGTATTCTGCGTTGGAAAACAGCAATTGGGTTTTCCCTGGAAAATAATTTTATATTGAAAAGGATGTTTTTCTTCGTACGGCTGTGAGTTTAAAAAACAGCGATTACCCTTTTGTCGTTCTGAAGTAAACGGTAAAAAAACTCCCCTTTTTACAGGGGAGTTCTCCTATCCGAAATCAAAAAGGATTTCCGAATGGAAATTACTTCCTTTTTGCAAAAATGGACTTTCCGGCAAACTCGGCAACGGAATCCAATTCTTCTTCAATACGAATCAACTGGTTGTATTTTGCCATTCTGTCGGAACGAGACATGGAGCCCGTTTTAATCTGCCCGCAACCCGTCGCCACGGCGATGTCCGCGATGGTCGCGTCTTCCGTTTCTCCGGAACGATGGGACAGGACGGCGGTGTAGCCGGCTCTGTGTGCCATGTCAACCGCTTTTAAGGTTTCCGTCAGGGTTCCGATTTGGTTAACTTTAATCAGAATGGAGTTGGCAATGCCTTTTTCAATGCCTTGAATCAAACGCGCCGTGTTTGTAACAAATAAGTCGTCGCCGACCAATTGCGTCGTTTTGCCAAGCTTTTGTGTCAGCATTTTCCAGCCTTCCCAATCGTCCTCGGCCATGCCGTCTTCAATGGAACGAATCGGATAATTCTTGACCAACTCTTCATAGTATTCAACCATACCGGCGCTGTCCAAAGTCTTTCCTTCGCCTTCCAACACATACTTGCCGTCTTTGTAGAATTCGGAAGAGGCCGCGTCAATTGCCAGAACCACATCATCCCCCGGAATATATCCGGCCGTTTCAATGGATTTGACAATGAAGTCCAACGCTTCTTTCGCGCTCTTTAAATTCGGGGCGAAACCGCCTTCGTCGCCGACATTGGTGTTCATTCCCGCTTTTTTCAAGTTGGATTTCAACGCCTGGAAGATTTCGGCGCCCATGCGAATGGCTTCGGCTTCGGAGGAAGCGGCGTACGGCATAATCATGAATTCCTGAATGTCAATCGGGTTGTCCGCGTGTTTGCCGCCGTTTAAAATGTTCATCATCGGAACGGGCAGAACATGCGCCATCGTGCCGCCGATATATCTGTAAAGAGGAAGGCCCAGGCTTTCCGCCGCCGCTTTCGCCGTTGCCAAAGAAACGCCCAAAATCGCGTTGGCGCCCAAGCGCCCTTTGTTTTCCGTGCCGTCCAGATCAATCATCGTCTGGTCAATTTCAATCTGCTCTTCGGCGTCCATCCCGACGACGGCGTCGTACAGTTCGCCGTTGACGGCTTCAACCGCTTTTAAAACGCCCTTGCCGTTAAAACGGGACTTGTCTCCGTCTCTGAGTTCCACGGCTTCATGCACGCCCGTAGAAGCGCCCGACGGTACCGCCGCGCGTCCGAAAGCGCCGTTTTCCAAAGTAACGTCCACTTCCACCGTCGGCGTCCCTCTGGAGTCCAGGATTTCTCTTCCTCTGATATCAATAATCGCTGTCATTTCCATCTCCTTGTTTTAAGTTAATTATAAGTCAGCATTTTGTTTTTTGATAAGCGTGTCAAGCTCTTTAAATTCCTTCAAAAGCTTAGGCATGTCTTTCAAAATAATCATATTCGGGCCGTCGCTGGGCGCGTGGTCCGGATCCTGATGAGTTTCAATGAATAGGCCGGCAACGCCGACGGCCAACGCCGCTTTCGCCATAACGGGGGCGAACCTTCTGTCCCCGCCGGTAGAAGTGCCACCCGGTTGTTGCACCGAATGGGTTGCGTCCATAATGACCGGATAACCGCCGGAAGCCTCTTTCATAATCGGGAAAGAACGCATGTCCACGACCAAGCTGCCGTAACCGAAACTGACGCCCCGTTCGGTCAGTACCATATTATGATTGCCGGTGGATTCCACTTTTTGGACGACATTTTTAATGTCTGCCGGCGCCATGAATTGCGCTTTTTTAATATTGACGGCTTTGGCGGTGCGTCCCACCTCCAAAACCAAATCCGTCTGCCGGCACAAAAATGCCGGGATTTGCAACATGTCTACCACCTCGGCGACGGGAGCGCACTGTTCGCGTTCATGCACGTCGGTCAGGACGGGACAGCCGTATTTTTCTTTAATCTGCGCAAAAACATCCAAAGCTTTTTCCAATCCGATGCCCCTTTTTCCAGACAGGCTGGAACGGTTGGCTTTGTCAAAAGAAGCCTTGAAAATATAAGGAATATCCAATTCTCTTGTCATGGATACCAATGCGTCGGCCATTTCAAAAGCATGCTCCTTGCTTTCCATTTGGCAAGGGCCCGCCATCAGAACAAAAGGCAGATCGTTGCCGAAAGTGACATTACCGATGACTGTTCTTTTATTTTCACTCATTTTCTATCCCTTAACATCAAATAAAATATTTCTCTGTTTAAAGAAGACCGCCGTTTTGCCTCGCCGTTTTCCAGACACTCTTCTCAGAAATTGCCGAAAGATTAAAACCTTTTTCCCGAAGCTTTCCTGCAAATCACGCCTAAAACGCATCCGTGAATACAAACGGCTTCCTTTTTATTGCGCCGTGCTGGTATCGGTTGAGGAAGACGAGGCGTCGGAAGCCTCAGGGGAAACCGCCGTTTCTGCCTGAGCCGTCGGTTGATTCTCCTCTTTTGTCGTTTGCGGTTGAACCGAAGGGAAGGATTCCGCCGGAACGGCGATGGGCGCGGGCTGCGTCGTATTCAAATGGTCAAGCAGGCTGACCGTTTGCGTCTGCTTTTTAGCCACGATGGTTAATCCCAAACTCGTTATAGCGAAGAGGAACGCGACAATCGCCGTCATCTTTGTCAAAAAGTTGCCTGCGGAACGCCGGGACATAAAACCATTGCCGCCCATGCCGCCGCCTAAGCCCCCCATGGAACTGTCGTCTGATCTTTGAATCAAGACCAATCCGATAAGAAAAATGGCCAAAATAATTTGTAATACCAATAAAATCGTCTGCATTTTTAATATTTCCTCTTTTTCCTTTTTCGCCGCTTTCTTTTTCGCCGCCGATACAGGTGTGAATACCGATCTGTTTTCCTTTTTTTGAGGCGACTTACCGTTTTACCGGTCTGCTGTTTAACTCCCCTCGTTTTTATCCGGCATTTTCAGCTGTTTAACTTGTCCCGACTTTTTGCATTTTCCGCCGTTTCCCCTGGGAATGGCTTTTAAGCGGCAATTTTCTTATATGATTCCTTAATATATAATTCCTTAATTTTTTAAATCTTCCGAAAAAATTCAAAATGTTAATTGTTTTTAATTCAATCCTGGCTTTTGGCAATCGCCCAAAAATCATCGCTTTTTAAACTCGCCCCGCCGACGAGAGCGCCGTCCACATCCTCTAAAGACAATAATTCTTTAGCGTTGGAAGGTTTGACGGAACCGCCGTAAAGAATTCTCATCTTTTCGGCATTTTCTTTTCCTAAAACTTTTTCAATTTCGGAACGGATAAAGGCATGAACTTCGGCCACATCCTGAACGGAAGCAACTTTTCCGGTGCCGATGGCCCAGACGGGCTCGTATGCGATAACGGTATTATTGGCTGAACTTTCTTCGGGCAGAGAATCTCTAACCTGCTCTCCCACGACGGATAAGGTTTCCCCCGCGTCTCTTTGCGCTTCGGTTTCACCGACACAAATAACGGTTAATAAACCTTCCTTATGCGCCGCCGTCGCTTTTTCACGAACCAGAGCGCTGGTTTCGCCATGATCCTGCCTTCTTTCTGAATGACCAAGGATAACGGCGTCGCAACCGACATCTTTCAACATGACGGGACTGATGTCCCCCGTATGGGCGCCCGATTCCTTAAAATGGCAATCCTGCCCGCCCAAAAGGATACCGGAATCTTTCAAAGCTTCCTGCACCGCGGACAGCGCCGTGAACGGCGGGCAGACAAGCATGTCAAAAGAAGGAGACTTCTCCTCTTTAAACAAAGAAGCCAATTCTTCCCCCAACTTCCGAGCCTGTTGCAAAAGACCGTTCATTTTCCAGTTCCCGGCAATCAAAAGACGACGCGTCATATTTTTCTCCTTCTTTATTTTAATTCAGCTGCTTATAATGACAAATTTACTACTGTGTTTTGTCTTTTGTATCATATCCTGAAAAAAATTCAATAAAACATTTTTTGAAAATCAGTTTTTTTTCTCATTTTAAAGTATGAAAAATCTTCCAAAAAAGGGGACAAAAATCAAAAAAGGGGTAAAATCGGGCTGGCATCTTTTTCCGAATTATGGTAGACATGTTTATAGTATGAAAAAACAAGCGGACAATGTTTCGTTTTCCCTCACTTAATTTTTTAAGGAAAAATCATGTTGACCCTCTTTAAGAATAAAAATTTTCTTCCTCTTTATCTGGCGCAGGTAAGCGGTACTTTCGCCGCATCTCTCCTTCAGAATTTGTTTGTCTTTACTTTGACATACAGCGTTTTTAAGGATCAAGCTTATCAGCTCTTTATTGTTTATGCTTTGTATTTTCTTTCTTTCCTTCTTTTTTCGCCGATTGCCGGGCAGGTTTGCGATAAATATTCCGGGACTAAAGTTCTTTTGTGGACGAAGGCTTTTGAAATCGTTTTAATGTGCGCGGCGGCCTTCGGTTCTTTTGAGGGGGGAAGGTTTCTTCTTATTCTGGCGATCGCCGGGCTGGGGATAAAAGCTTGTTTTTCAAGGATTTTAACCTATTCCTTGTTTGCGAGGGGGTTGAAAAAAGATGAGCTGTATTTGTGCAATATCTGGGTAAAGGCAAGTGTGTTCGGGGCTTTTTTCATAGCCAACCTTTTGGTGTATTTTAATGACTTGGCGGATTTTTATATGCCGAGTGTTTTTGTTTTGGCACTGGTTTTTTCGGTATTCGGTTTTTTCAATGCTTTGCGCGTGCCGGCGCAAAAAGGGGTTCTGCCGAGTTTGAAGTTGGGAAGAACGCCTTCCTCCTCTTTGAAGGACTATATTTTTAAAAACCGCGAGGCAAAACCTGTTTTAACCTGCATGGCCGGTATCTCCTGGATGTGGTTTATGGGGGCGGCGTTTCTTTTTACATTTCATGCGTATGTGCGGGATATTTTATTTTCTTCTTTCTCAGTCGCTGTTTTGTTTTTGGGATTTTTGGCGGCGGGCGCGTTGCTCGGCGCTTTGTTCCTTGGAAAGATGAAGGAGAAGACCGCTATTCTGCTGGCGCCTTTTTCTTTGATGGTCGTGTCTGTTTTTTTGGCGGATTTTGTGTGGGGCAGTTCGGGGATTTTCGTTTATTCGTTGGAAATGAACGCCGGGCAGTTCTTGATGTCTTTGGCGAATATCCGGCTTTTGGCGGATGCTTTTATGATCGGGATGTGTTTTTCTTGCTATGCGACGGTATTGTATACTTTGCTTCAAAGACAAGGGGAAGAGAAGACTTTTAGTCAGATTTTGTCTTTAAGCAATATGATGAACGCCGTGGCGGTCGCTTCTTCGTTGATTATTACCTTGTCTTTGACTTATTTGTTTGTGGAAACGGGGGTTATTTACGGTTTGTATGCTTTGGCAAACTTTGTTTTCGCCTTTTATATGTTCCAAATTTTGCCGGAAGGGTCAAAGAGGAGGCTTTTGAAATCCATTTTGAAATTTCTGTTTAAGGCAAGAGTTACGGGACTTGAAAATCTGGCGAAGGCGGGAAAACGAGCTCTTATTGTTACGAACCATACCTCTTACCTGGACGCGCTTTTAATTTCCGTTTTTGTGCCGGAGCAAATTACTTTCGGCGTTTCTCAGGCGATTTTGGACAAGTGGTGGACATTGCCTTTTTTGAGTTTATTGAAGGTTAAGCCTTTGGATCCGAGCAATCCGTTTGAGGCTGTAAAAATTATGGTTGAAGAACTGAGGCAGGACAAGCTGTGTATGTTCTTTGTGGAAAACGAAGTTTCCCTGGCTCACACGCAGATGAAAATTTATGAAGTGCCGGCTTTGATGGCTGAAAAGGCGCGGGCGGCGTTTGTCCCCATTCTGATTAAAGGGGCGAAGCATTCCGTTTTTTCCCGTGTCCGGCGCGAGGCGCATATTGAATTTTTCCCTCATATCAGTCTGGAGGTGAAGGAGCCGGTCTTTCTTCCCGCTTATCAAAGTTTGTCTATGAGGGAAAAGAGATTGAAAACGGCTGTTGTCCTTTATAAGCTTCTTTCTCAAATGAGCTTTGAAGCCTATGAAACGGATCAGACTGTTTTTGAGGCGGTAACAAAAACAATGAAATTTTCTGGCCGTTTTAAGAAAATTATTGAAGATACCGAGAAAAAGCCGATGGCTTTTCAGGAGCTTTTCTTAAAATCCTTTGTCTTGGGAAAACTGATGCATGATGCTTTGCCAAAGACAAGGGAGCCGGTCGGGGTTTTGCTGCCGACTTCAAACACGGCTTTGTTGACGATTTTGGGGTTGCAGGCGTTCGGACATGTTCCCGCGATGCTGAATTTTTCCTCCGGTCCGGTACAGGTAATCAGTACTTGCAAAACAGCGGGAGTAAAAACGATTATTACCGCGCAGAAGGTGATTACGCTCGGCAAGCTGGATTCTCTGGTGGAAGCCCTGGAGGCGGAAGGTATTCAGGTTTTGCGGTTGGAAAGTTTAAGGAAGAATTTGAATTTAAAGGTAAAACTGCTGGGCTTGTTTGGGGCGTTGGCGCCGTTGACACTGTATAGACGGACGAGCCGCCTGTTACCGGCAAAGGCTTCGGATCCGGCGGTTGTCCTTTTTACCTCCGGTTCCGAAGGGATGCCGAAGGCGGTTCTTCTTTCTCATAAAAATATTTTATCCAACGCCTATCAGGCGGTGTGCCGTGTGGATGTTTTCCCGGAAGATATTGTGTTAAACTGCTTGCCGATGTTCCATTCTTTCGGCTTGGTGGCGGCGACTTTCTTGCCTTTGGTTATCGGGGTGAAGATGGTGTTTTATCCGACGCCTTTGCATTACCGCATTATTCCGGAACTTTGCAACTACGCCAAGGCGACAATTATGTTCGGGACGGATACTTTCCTGGCCGGTTACGCCAAATGCGCCAATCCGTATGATTTCAACACATTACGTCTGTTGGTCAGCGGGGCGGAAAAAGTCAAGGATGAAACCCGTCGTCTTTGGAGTGAAAAATTTGGTATTCGTATTTTGGAAGGGTACGGCGCGACGGAGTGTTCTCCGGTGATTTCCATTAACACGCCTTTGTTTACGGCTAAAGGTTCCGTCGGTATTCTTTTGCCGGATATGGCGTATAAGCTGAAGGAAATTGACGGTATTAAAGAAGGACAGGAACTTATCTTAAAAGGTCCGAATGTTATGTTGGGATATATGCGTGCGACGAACCCGGGAGTTTTGGAGCCGGTTGAAGACGGCTGGTACGATACCGGCGATATTGTGTATATTGACGAGGACGGATATATCTTTATCAAAGGCCGTTCCAAGAGGTTTGCAAAAATCGGCGGTGAGATGGTGTCTTTGACAGCGGTGGAGGGTGTTATCTCGGAAAAATGGGACGGTTTTATCCATGGCGTTGTCAGTATTCCGGATGCGAAAAAAGGTGAACAGATGGTGCTGATTACTTCTTCTTCCGATATAACGGTGGAGGCTTTGACGACTCTGTTTAAACAAAAGGGAATGCCTGAAATTTCTATCCCGAAGAAAATTTTATATCAAAATAATCCGCCTCTTTTAGGCTCCGGGAAGTTTGACTATATTTCCGCTAAAAAGCTGGCGGAGGAACAGATTTCTCAACCGCCTCTGGTTTGCGAAAAATAGCGAGGGAGATTGCGTTCCGATGACTTTAAAAAGCTTTGAAGAGATAAAAAGTTTATAAAAGAATAAAATAAGAAGGAAAAAGCGCCGGTATTTTACCGGCGTTTTCTTTTGTGTCTTTATAGGAAATGAATAAGGCTTCGTTAAATGATTCTTTATAAGAATATTATGCTTGAAATATGGATATTTTTATTCTTGTTAAGATTTTTTATTTTAAATAGAAGGAGAAAAATTATGGTAAACTTAACAAAAGATATGACGACAAGAGAGGTTTTGGAGGCTTTGTTTGACGAAGCCGGTTTGGGAGAAGCTCAATTCTATAAAATAGAACCGGGAGATTCGGATCTGAGAATTGAATTAAAAAAAAATTTTAATAAGGAAATATTGAAATCTTTAGAACCTAATTCTTTCAATTTTATTAAAATGGAACCAACAACTGCCTCCTTGACGAAGGACTTGCTTTTTCAGTTTTATCCCAATAAAATACAGGGAATGAATACGAATTTACAAAAAGAAAACACGAATTATCCGGGGGCGTTTACAGGTTTTCCTAACGGAGAGAATTTATATCTGTCTGAAAACAATGCCCGCTATGAGGATAAAGCAAATGATATGTTGAAAAAGGAGCTTTCCGATAACCCTCAGAAAAAGATAAGATTTTTTGAGTATGGACCCTTTGGCGCAAAAGAGATTCCTTTGCCTGTTCCTCCGCCCAAGAAAGTTATTCCTCTTCCCGTTCCAATACCTTCTGAGCTCTTGCATAAGAGAGAGTATTATCAAAAATATGGGCAAGGCATGAAGCCGGGAATGGTTTATGACCGGATGGATGATGAAAAATTTGACAGGATAATGCCTCCTATCAGGGAGGCGGAAGGGGGATATGTAAATATCCCTGAAGATCCTGGAAAAGAAACGAATATGGGAATTTCAAAACGCTGGTACCCGAATGAAGATATTAAAAATATGACGCATGACCGGGCGGATCTGATTTTTTATAATGATTTTTATAAATATTTTCATATAGATAATATTAAAGATGAACGATTGGCCAGCCTTGTCCTTAGTATGGCAATCAACCATCATGTGGCTGCGATACAAAGGCTTCATACTATTCTGGGAATCAAGCCCGGGACGATTATAGGCCCCGCAACCATGAAAGCTTTGGAAAATAAGACCGAAGAGGAAATGTTGGAAATTATAGAAAAATATAAACAGGCAACAAAAGAATATTTCCTTCAAAAAATAAAGGAAAATCCAGAAAAACAGAAATTCCATGACGGATGGATGAACAGGGTGGACGCCTATTCTTACTAAGTAAATAAGGAACGGCATCCAAAAAGGATGCCGTTTTCTTTAATCTTTATAAAAACTTTCCGTATAATTCAACATATCCATGATAGTATTTTTAACAAAATTGTCATCTGCGGCCGTGGCAAAATCCAGAGCGATGTTCCCGCAAATTTTGCGATTTTTAGGACCTGGATTATAGCAGGCGGCATTATAAGCATATAACTCTCCATAAAAAACGGAAAAAGCCCGGATAAGTGTGTCAAACTTCTTTTTCATTTCTTCATTCGTATGGGAATAAAAGGTATCAATGACTTTATTTCCGACAATTTCGTAACAAGTTATTTCATTTATGACGATTTGTCTGTCCGGCGTATTATCCTGAGACAAACCGTCGTATTTTTGACGCAAAGTATCCCACGTTCTTTTTTCGCAGCTTTCCAAATCATTCTTAAATTCCTGTATCTGCGCCAGTTTTTCCTTGTTTTCTTGGGCCAAAACCAAGGAAGGCGTAAAAAATACCGATAGAGTTGATAAAACGATAAGAGTTAAAAATTTCATATTAAATTCCTCCTTATTGATTATTTATAAAAACTTTCCGTATAGTTCAACATCTCTATAACAGTATTTTTTACAAACTCAGTACTAGCGGAAGCAGAAAAATCCAGAGCTATATTCCCGCAAATTTGAAAATTGTCTGGATCAGGATTATAGCAGGCGGCATTGTAAGCATATAAATCTCCGTAAAAAACGGAAAAAGCCCGAATAAGTGTGTCAAACTTCTTTTTCATCTCTTCATTGGTATGGGAATAAAAGGTATCAATGACTTTATTCCCGACGGCTTCGTAACAAGTTATTTTATTTATGACGATTTGCCTGTCCGGCGTATTGTCCTGTGACAGACCATCGTATTTTTGACGCAACGTATCCCACATTCTTTTTTCGCAGCTTTCCAAATCGTTCTTAAATTCCTGTATCTGCGCCAGTTTTTCCTTGTTTTCTTGGGCCAAAACCGGAGAGGTCAGAAAGCAAAGTTGTAAAACGGCAGAAAAAATGATTGCTAAAAATCTCATGATGTTTTCCTCCTTATTGATTATTTATACAAACTTTTCCCGTTAAAGTTCAAGAGGGAATTTTTTATTCCGGGATTATCTATGGTTAGACTGTATGATAATCTTGAATTTTGCAAAATATTAAATTTTTTGTTTTCTTTCATATAAGGCGGAAAATTTTTCATCTTGATTTTTTATTTTTAAGAAGTTTTTGAAAAAAAATATTTTGTTTTTTCATTCTTTTTAACGGATAAAAAAAAGTTCTGATTTTGGGTTTCCTTCCATAATGAAAAACTTGACGCCCATATTTTTCCATGCTATCCCATAAAAAGGATTTTAAGACCCGGAAAAATATTTTTTCACCGATTGTTTTGCCTGTTTTTTAAATTGGAACAAAAGGGGAAAATTACCGGGGAAAAGGTTAAAAGGCGCGGTTATGTTGAGAAAAAGCTTTCTCTTTTTTGATACGATTGTCTCTAAGATAGACACAAAAGGGCGGGTGTGTATCCCGGCTCATTACCGCGCGTTGTTTGAACAAAGCGGAACGGAACTTGTGGCGTTCAGGTCTTTTTCAAAAGACTGCGTGGAATGCTGTTCCTCCGATCTTTTGGAAAAATTCGCCGCGGATATGGAAAGGTCGTTTGCCTTTTTTTCGGAAGAACAGAATACCTTGGCCGAATTGATTTATGCCGATGCGCACGCTTTTTGTTTTGACGCGAACGGGCGGATTGTGTTGACGGAAAAGCTGATAAAACACGCCCGACTGGAGTCGGAAGTCGCTTTTGTCGGCAAGGGGCGGACTTTTCAGATTTGGAACCCGGTTTTATATCGGCAGGAACAGGAAAAAATTCGTCAAAAAGCTTTAAAAGAACATCCGTCGCTTCTTCTGCATTCTCATTTGGAGCAGGAAGGAGATAAGGAGGGGAAGAATGTCTGAAAATCTTCATATTCCCGTCCTTTTGAACGAGGTGGCGGCATATTTGATAACGAAGAAAGACGGTGTTTATGTGGACGGGACTTTCGGCGCCGGCGGCTATACAAGGGAAATTTTAAAACAAGCTCCTTCGGGGAAGGTTTTTGCCATAGATAAAGATCCAAGCGCTCTGGAAAACGGTTCTTTTTTTGAGCCGCAAATGCGTTCTCGTTTGTCTTTAAATCAAGGTTCGTTTGCTCAAATGAAAGAAATTCTGGCATCTTCGGGCATCGCTCAGGTGGACGGGATTGTTTTGGATTTGGGTGTGTCCTCCATGCAGATTGACCGGGCGGAGAGGGGGTTTTCCTTTAAAAAAGACGGCCCTTTAGATATGCGAATGTCTCAAGAGGGTATGAGCGCGGCGGATGTCGTCAATTCTATGGGTGAAGAAGAGCTGGCGGATATTATTTATCTGTACGGTGAAGAAAGGTTTTCAAGACGCGTTGCCAAAGCGATTGTGGACGCTCGCCGGCAGGAGGCGATTACGCGTACGGGGCAGTTGGCGGAAATCGTGCGCGGCGCTTTGGGCAGAAAATGCGGAACGGAGAAGATTGATCCGGCGACAAGGACTTTTCAAGCGTTGCGTATTTATGTCAATCACGAGCTGGAGGATTTGGAGGCCGTCTTAAAAGACGCACCTTCTCTTTTGGCGCCCGGCGGCCGGTTTGTGGTTGTGACTTTTCATTCTTTGGAAGATCGGATTGTTAAGAATTCTTTCCGTTCTCTAAGTGCGCCGGCCGTTCATGTCAACCGTTATAAAAAACCGGCAGATGTTGGTTTCATTCCGAAAAAGGCATTAGGAATTCTTTTTGAAAACGGAAAAGAGGGGTTTTCTGCTGCAAAGAAGGCGGCAGGTGAAACCTTCACGGGTTCTTTGACAGAAAACAGGGAAAAGGTAATTTATACTTTGTTGACGAAAAAGCCTGTTTTGCCGGGATTGGAGGAAACAAAGAGAAATCGCAGGGCGCATTCGGCCAAGCTGCGGGCGGTGGAACGGAGGGCGGCATGAAAGTCAGCTTCTTCACTTTTTATATTTTCTGCTTCTGCTTTGCTTTATTGAGCGGAGTGGGGATGTTTGTTCTGAAATACGAAGTTATCCGGCAGGAAGAAGAACTCGCGTCAATTCAAAGCGACATTCAAAAACAAAAACAGGCGATACATGTTTTAAAGGCGGAATGGAGCTATTTAACGGCGCCGGAGAGGCTGAAAAAACTCAATGAACAGGTAACGCATCTTAAACCAATGAAAACGGGGCAGATTTTATCTTTAAAGGAATTGCCGAAAAGCACGCAAACGCCAATTTCTTTCGTTTCCTATAAAAGAAAAGAAAGTTGGAAAAAGGAGCGCCGTCCATGAGCTCTTTATTTTCTTCAAAAGAGACATTTTATGCGCCCGGGGAAGAAATTCCCATTCGGGCGCGCGACCGCTATACGGCTTTAGACAATAAAACGGTGCAGGCTCTAAAAATCGGGCAGGGACGGATTGCTTTTATTATTTTTTGCTTTTTGGCGGCGTTTACGGTGATGTTCGGGCGTTTGTTCCAGCTGACTATTTTGCAAAGGACGCAACCTGAAGCCCGGCGTTTGCCCCCTCCTTCATCCGTCAGGGCGGATATTGTGGACAGAAACGGGACGGTTTTGGCGATCAGCCTGCCGATCGTGGATTTATACATAGATGCCAGAAAAGTGGAAAATCCGAAGGAAATTACCCGTCGCCTCGTGAAGGTTTTGCCGGATTTGGATTATCAGGAAACATATAGGAAAATAGCCTCAAAATCCAGTTTTAAGTATTTGAAAAGAAATCTGACGCCGCAGGAACAGAACGCCGTCAACCGTCTGGGCATTCCGTTTTTGGATTTTGAAACGCGCACGCAGAGGATTTATCCGCAGGGCGCTTTGTTTTCCCATGTTTTGGGATTGACGAATATTGACGATGTCGGCGTTTCCGGTGTGGAGAAGACTTTTGATGAACAGCTCTCTACCTCTTCTTCCCCTTTAAGATTGTCCGTAGATGCAAATGTTCAGGAATTGGTTCGTTCCGTTTTGATGGAATATGCCGCAAAATTTGAAACGGCCGGCGCCGCGGCGATTGTGATGGATGTCAACACACAGGAAGTTTTGTCCATGGTGTCTTTGCCGGATTATGACCCGAACCAGGGACGGGAAACTCTGTCAAATGCCTTGTTCAACCGTGCGGCGCTGGGAATTTATGAGGCCGGTTCCATTATGAAGGTATTTGCCGTGGCTTTGGGATTGGAAAGCGGGAAGGTTAAGCCGGACGATATGATTGACGCGACAAAACCGTATAAGCTGGCCAATTATCCTATTTCGGACTACAGAGGACAGAACAGGCCTTTGACGGTGGCGGAGGTGTTGATTCATTCTTCCAATATCGGCTCTTCTAAAATAGCGTTGATGGCCGGTGGAGAAAAACAAAAGGAATTTATGGGAAAATTGGGTTTTTTGTCGCCTTTGGTTTTTGAATTGCCGGAGAAGGCGCGGCCGAAGTATCCGTCCGTATGGAGGGATATTAACACGGTGACCATTTCCTATGGGTACGGGTTGGCGTCGTCGCCTTTGCATGTTTTGACGGCTTTGAGCGCTTTAGTCAACGGAGGATATTACCGTCCGCCGACGCTTTTGCTGCATGGAAACGATGATCGTCCGCAGATGCAGGTTTTATCTGAAAAGACTTCCCGGATTATGCGGCATATGATGCGGGCGGTGGTGGATATCGGGTCGGGAAAAAACGCCAATGTGAAAGGGTATCTTGTCGGCGGCAAAACAGGGTCCGCCGAAATGCAGGATGAACGCGGAAGGTATATCAAAGGGTCTTTAAGGACTTCGTTTATTGCAGCTTTTCCGATGGACAAACCAAGGTACGCTTTGATTGTCATGATGGAAAATCCGAAAAAGATGAAAGAGACTTTCGGTTTTAACACGGCAGGATGGAATGTCGTTCCGTGCGCCGGAAAAATAATTGAGAAAATCGCGCCGTATCTGGGGGTAGCACCTAGGCCGGAAGAGGAACAGCCGCCGTATATCCAGGCTTCTTACAAGTTAAGCTTATCTAAACGGAAATAAAGGCGGGAAAGGAGAAAAAAATGCTTCTGGAAAATCTTGTCAAAGGGCTGCAAGCCGACAGGGAAATTTCCTGGGTTGATGTGAAAGGCATTACCGCCGATTCAAGACAGGTTGAGCCGGGTTTTTTGTTTGTCAATTTATCGTCGGATAAGGATAAAGGAGAGACTTACAGCCGGCAGGCGGTTCAAAACGGGGCGATTGCTGTTTTGAGCCCGGAATGGATTGACGGTTTGCCGGTTCCGGTGATTAAAGCCGAAGGCGGTATTCGTGCCGCGATGGCGCGGGCCGCTTCTTTGTTTTATAAGGATATACCGTCCGTTTTGACGGCGGTAACGGGAACAAACGGCAAAACTTCCACCGTGTACTTTGAACGTCAGATTTGGAAAGAAAGTGGCATTGAAGGGGCCAGTTTCGGAACTATCGGCGTCTTTTCGGATAAAATAAAAAAAGAAACTTCTTTAACAACGCCGGAAAGCGTTGAGATTTACCGTGATTTGGAGGAATTGGCTTCAGCCGGAGTGACGCATGCGGCTTTGGAGGCTTCCAGCGCCGGACTGGACCAGGGAAGGCTGGACGGTATGATGTTTGATGCGGCGGCGTTTACCAATCTGACGGAAGAGCATCTGGACTATCATAAAACAATGGAAAGCTACTTCGCGGCAAAAGCAAAGCTTTTTGAAGAACATATTAAGCCGGACGGAACTGCCGTTTTGAATGCCGATATCGCGGAATATGAAAAACTTAAGAACATTTGTTTAAATAAGGGACTGAGGGTTTTATCCTATGGCCGTCACGGAGAGGATATCCTGTTGGAGAAAGAAGAGAGACTGAATGTCGGTTACCGCTTGACTTTAAAAGTTTTGGGTAAGGAACATACCGTGGATTTTCCTGTCAGCGGCGATTTTCAGATAATGAACCTTTTATGTGCGTTGGGGTTGGTTATCGGTTCCGGGTTGGAACCTGAGAGGGCTTTAAAAGCCGTCAGTCGCCTAAAAAGCCCGCCGGGGCGTCTGGAATTTGTCGGGCAAAAGAAAAATGGCGCGAAGGTTTATGTGGATTACGCTCATACACCCGACGCTTTGGAAAATGTTTTAAAAACAATGCGTCCTTTGACGCGCAGAAAGCTGTGGGTTGTTTTCGGCTGCGGCGGCAATCGGGATAAAACCAAAAGGCCTTTAATGGGAAAAATCGCTCAAAGACTGGCGGATAAAATTATTATTACCGACGATAATCCGCGTTTTGAAGATGCCAAAACCATTCGTCAGGAAATATTGGCGGCTTGCCAGCTGGGTCGGGAAATCGGAGACCGACGCAAGGCGATTGCTCAGGCTATAGAGGAACTTGAAAAAGACGATGTTCTGATTATTGCCGGCAAAGGCCATGAGGAAGGCCAGATTGTCAACGGCAAAACTTTACCATTTAACGACAGGATAGAAGCTCAGACGGCGTTGTTGGCTTTGGAAAAAAAACCTTTATATTCCGGACGGGAACTGAAAGAGATTTTAGGGGGCGTTTACGGGGAGGATTTTAAGGTTTACGGCTTATCCGTAGACAGTCGGACTGTCAAAACGGGTGATTTGTTTTTCGCGTTGAAGGGTGGTTTTAAAGACGGGCATGATTTTTTGGAACAGGCGTTTCAGAACGGCGCAGCCGCCTGTGTGGTACGGAAAATCCCAACAGCCCAGAAGGACAGCACAAAACTGTTTATCGTCAACGATCCCGAAACGGCGTTGGAACAGCTGGCTTCCTATGCGCGGACATTGACTCAGTCGGCGTTCGTCACTTTATCCGGAGTTGCCGGAAAAACGAGTGTGAAAAGTATGTTGGCGCAAATTTTAAGATCGGGCGGAAGCGTTTATTCTTCGGCCGACCGGGTTTTATCGTTTGTTTCCGTGATGCGTTCCGTCGCGCAAATACAGGCGCCGACGAATTATTCCCTGTTGGAAATGCCATTGACGGGGGCGGAGGAGATGAGGTCTCTGTCCTGTTTTATTCAGCCAGAAGTCGCTTTGATTTTAAATACCGGCTCCTATAAACTGAATATTTATGAATCGGAAGAAGCTATTGCCAGAATTTTAAGCGAGGCTGTCAGCGGTGTCAAGCCGGGCGGAACGATCGTTTTGAACAGAGATGACCCTTTCTATGAATATTTTGTAAAAACGATTTCTCTGATGGGGGTTTACCGTTTTGTTTCTTTCGGTGAACATCCTAGGGCGGATTTTCGTCTGCTTTCTTTTGAAGAGCCTCAGGGCATTTCTGAGAAAAAGGAAAATCCGGCAGAGGCGCTTGCAGGCAAGGAGACGCCGGAAGCCGGAAAAAATCCGGAAAATTTTGAATCTTCAGAAATGCCTGTTCGTTCGGAAGTTTTCGTTGATGCGGAAACTTCGGGACAGGAAAACACCGACTTTTCGGAATCTGCCGAAAAATCGGCGATATCTGCGGCAGCGGACGTTTCTTTCGCGTACAAGGAGGAAAATGACGAAAAGCACAATAAATCCGGATATTCGGCACGTGTTTCCTTGTCGGGAAAAGAGGCGGAGCTTTCTTTAAAAAGAGGCGGAAGAATTTGGGCATTAGATGCTTTGGCGGCTTTGGCGGCGGCGCAGGCGTTGAACTTTTCCATGGAGGATGCTTTGGCGGCGCTTTCCGATTACTCCTTCCCAAAAGTAAAGGAGATACGGCAGGATTTGTCTGTCGGCGGCAAGAAAGTAACAGTGGCAGCCGGTTTGTCGGTGTATTCTTTGTCATCGCTTAGAGGATATTTGGAGGGATGCGCTTATGAGAAAACCGTTGGAGGCAGACGCTTGCTTTTGTTAAAGGAAGTCCCTGATTTGGGAAAAAAGAGCGAGGAGTTACACTTGTCTTTTCTTTCTCTGCTGGATTCGGGCATTTTTGATAAAGTGTTTTGCGTTGGCCGCGGGTTGAGGGTGGTTTATGACCGACTGGAAGAAGATCGGAAAGGTTTTTGGGAAGAAAGAGACGAAAAAACAATATCCATTTTAAAAAAAGAACTTGAAGAAAATGATTTGCTCTTTATAAAAGGATTTCAACAGCCTGTTTTGGAGGATATTTTTTATCGTTTGCAGCAGGATGAACCCATTTAAATGCGAGTGAGGACCCCGGTATGTTTTATTCTTTATTGTATCCTTTGGCGGAAGATTTTAAGATTTTAAATCTTTTTAGGTATATTACTTTTAGGACGGGAGGGGCTCTGGCAACTGCTTTTCTCCTTTTTTTTCTGTGCGCGCCGGTATTTATCAACTGGATGAAGCGTCTGCAAGGAAAAGGGCAGCCTATCCGTTCGTGTTTGCATCACGAGGCTAAAAAAGGGACGCCGACAATGGGAGGGGTTCTTATTCTTTTATGCATGATTGTCAGTCTCCTTTTGTGGGCAGATTTGGAAAATCCGTATATCATCATTTTACTTTTAAGTTCTTTGGGCTTTGGACTTACCGGTTTTTTAGACGATTATGCCAAGGTGACGCAGCAGGATTATAAAGGTATGCCCGGACGATTAAAATTATTTTGCCAGGGGGTTGTCAGTTTGTCGGCTCTTTATTTTATTGTGCGATTGGACTCTTCCGGAAAGGCGACGCATTTGGCTTTCCCGTTCTTTAAAAATTTCACTTTGGATTTGGGTATTTTTTACTATGTGTTCGGAACACTTGTTATTGCCGGGGCTTCCAACGCCGTGAATTTGACGGACGGGTTGGACGGATTGGTAACATTTCCGATTATCATGGTGGCGGTTGTTTTTTTGATTATCGCCTACTTGGCAGGACATGCCGAACTGGCGAAGTACTTGCAGATTTACGCTGTTTCCGGTTCCGGGGAAATTGCCGTTTTTTGCGGAGCTGTTATTGGTGCCTGTCTGGGATTTTTATGGTTTAACGCGCCGCCGGCTCAGATTTTTATGGGAGACACGGGTTCTTTGTTTTTGGGCGGCTCTTTGGGAATTATCAGCGTGATTACAAAAAACGAAATCGTCTTGGCGGTTGTCGGAGGATTGTTCGTTCTGGAGGCGGTTTCCGTCATGGTACAGGTGGCTTCTTTGAGGCTTTTCGGTAAAAGAGTCTTTTTAATGTCTCCGATACATCACCATTTTGAAAAGAAAGGTTGGCCGGAAACAACGATTGTCATCAGGTTTTGGATTATTTCCATCTTGCTGGCGTTTTTGGGGCTGGCGACTTTGAAAATCAGGTAGATTCCGAAGAAACGCCGGGAAGAATACGGTCGGATGTCTTGAGAAAAAGGGTCTGATGCCTATAAATGAAAGAGAGAAGTTTTCTCTGAAATCAAAAGAGGTCGGAGAAAAAAGGAAAAGAAAGCTAAGAAAATGAAAAAATTATGGTCGTATGCCAAAATGATGCTGACAAACTGGTGGTGGACTGTTGACAGACCGTTATTATTCGCTTTGTTTGCTTTAATACTTGCGGGCGTTTTTTTGACATTTTCGGCCTCTCCGGGCGTGGCGGAACGCATCGGGGTAGACATGTATTATTTTATAAAAAGACAGTTGTTTTTTTTGGTTCCGGCAACGGGACTGATGTTGTTTATGTCTTTTTTATCGCCTAAAAATGTTCGCAGATTGGCTGTTTTGGTCTTTTTGGCATCTTTTGTGCTGTTGTTTTTGACTCTGGTGAAGGGCAGTGATATCAAGGGGGCAAAAAGATGGATTACCATCGCGGGGTTCAGCCTTCAGCCGTCGGAGTTTATGAAGCCGGCGTTCGCCATTGTTTGCGCGTGGATTTTGGCATCCGGACGGTTGATTAAGAACTTTCCCGCCAAAGAAATAACAACGGCGGTTTTCGGAGTTATCTTAATTTTGCTTTTATTGCAGCCGGATTTGGGAATGAGTATCACTCTTTCGGCAATTTACGGGATTGAATTGTTTTTGGCGGGGCTGCCTATTTTTGTGATTTTTCTTTTGGGTTTGCTGGGGATTTTAGGGTTGGGCGGTGCCTATTTCATGTTTGATCATGTGCAAAGCCGCATTGACCGATTCTTAAATCCCGAAACGGGGGATATGTATCAAGTGTCCAAATCTTTGGAGGCTTTTAGAAACGGCGGTTGGTTCGGTTTGGGGCCCGGAGAAGGGATTGTTAAGGCTTCTTTGCCGGATGCCCATACGGATTTTATTATGGCCGTCGTGGCGGAAGAGTTTGGTTTTATTCTTTGTTGTTTACTTCTGTTTATATTTGCTTTTATAATATGCAGAGGTTTTTTGCTGATTATGAAAGAAACAAATTTATTTACGATTTTGGCGGGCGCCGGTCTTTTGATGCAGTTTGGCGTCCAAGTGGTGATTAATGTTTCGTCCACTTTGCATTTAATACCGACAAAAGGAATGACTTTGCCGTTTATTTCCTATGGCGGTTCTTCGCTGATATCTATCGCATTCGGAATGGGGGCTTTGTTGTCTTTGACGAGGTTGCACCCGGAAAAAGGAGATTTGGAATGACACAATCGTTGTTGAATGAAAAAACAGGCGCCGACCGGAAAGAAGAAAAGGAAGAGCCTTTGTCCACGGCAAGGAAAAAAGAGAAAAAGGTTCCTCTTGTCGTGATAACGACAGGTGGTTCCGGCGGGCATATTTTCCCGGCCGAAACAACGATGGTGGAATTGCAGAAAAAAGGGTTTCGTCTGGTTTTTATGACGGACCGCCGCGGGAAGGAGTTTACGGGTTCTTTAAGCGGGATGAAAATTTACCGTTTGATGGCGGAATCCGTTACGGGAAAGAACTTTTTTTCAAAAGTTGTCGCCGCTTTTAAATTGGGCATCGGCGTGATGCAGGCGTTATGGTTGCTTTGTCGCCTGAAACCGTCTTTGGTAATGGGGTTTGGCGGTTATGCATCCGTTCCGACGGGCATCGCTGCGGAAATTTTGAGAATCCCGGTGATGCTGCATGAACAAAATGCTGTGTTGGGCAGAGCAAACAGGTTGCTTGCAAAAAGGGCGGCTTTGGTCGCGACTGCTTTTGAAAAAACGGAGAGGATTCCGGAAGGCGTCAGATCTATGCATGTTGGCATGCCGGTGCGTCCTGTGGTTTTGAAACATCTGCCAGCGCCGTATCCCAAAAGGGAGGAGGGTATCTTTGACTTGTTGGTTTTCGGTGGGTCGCAGGGGGCTCGTTTTTTCGGCGAGTTTTTACCGAAAGCTTTGAAAGGGTTGCCTTCTGAATTAAAGAAAAAAATAAGAATTACGCAACAGGTGCGCGCCGAAAATCTGGAACAGGTGCGCGGCGTGTATGAAACGGGCGGTTTTTTTGAGGTGGTTTTGGCGCCTTTCTTTTCCAATATGCCGGAATTGATGGCAAAAGCTCATCTGGTTGTCGGGCGTTCCGGTGCTTCCACAATTACGGAATTGTTTGCGTTCGGCCGACCGGCGATTTTAATTCCTTTACCGACTTCGGCAGATAATCATCAGGTGAAGAATGCTTATTTCTTTACGGAAACAGGTGCCGGTTGGATGATGACGGAGGCGGAACTGACGGAGGAGAGTTTCCGATCCAGAATAAAGGAACTGATTGAAAATCCCGTTCTTTTGGAAAAAGCGAGTGCTTGCGCCCTGGCGCATAAGAACACGCAAGCAGCTTTAAAAACAGCGCAAGCGGCTGAGAAAATTATTAAACAAGGCGCTTTCGGCAAAGAGAATAAAGGACAGGAGGCACCGAATGCTTAGCTTAGGAGAACATTTCGGCGTTGTTCATTTTATAGGGCTTGGCGGGATAGGTATGAGCGGACTGGCCGAATTCATGCATGACAACGGTTTTACCGTTCAGGGGTCGGATTTGTCGGACAGGCCTGTTTTGGAAAACTTGCGACGCAAGGGAATTCCTGTTTTTATCGGTTGCCGAAAGGAGCATGTCCGAAACGCGCGGGTGGTAGTTTACACATCGGCCGTTCGGGAAAACAACGAAGAGCTGGCGTACGCTAAAGCGCAGGGTTTGCCTGTTTTTACAAGGGGAGAGATGCTTTCCGAAATCATGAAAAGGTACGCCTGTATTTCCGTTGCGGGAACACATGGAAAAACGACGACGACAGGGATGATTTATTCCGTTCTTCAAGCGGCAGGCGCAGATCCGAATCTGATTATCGGCGGTATTTTGAATCAGATTGGCGCCAACATGAAAACGGGTGTCGGAAAATGGTTGGTGGCGGAAGCGGATGAATCGGACGGTACTTTTTTAAAAATGCCGTCAGATAATATCGTCATTACAAACATAGATCCTGAGCATTTGGATCATTACGGCGATTTTGAAAATCTATTGAAAGCGTTTGAAAGATTTTTGACGAAGATTCCTTTTTACGGTATGGCGTGCTTGTGCGCTGATCATCCTCAAGTAAAAAAGTTGGCGGAAAAATTCAAAGGAGAAAAGTTTCCTCAAATAACGACTTACGGGTTTGAGGAGGGAACTGACTTGCGCGCCGTTAACCTGAAGACAAAAGACGGCATGCAATTTTTTGATGTTTTGTACATGAAAAAGGGATCCGAAAAACCTGAAAAAATACAAGATATCCATTTGCAGGTCGTGGGGCCTCACAATGTTTTGAATTCTTTGGCCGCTTTGGGTATGGGATTGTACTTGGGAATTCCGGCGGAAAAAATTAAGAAAGGGTTGGCGGATTTTGCCGGCGTACAAAGGCGCTTTACAAAAGTTGGAGAAAAAGGCGGCGTGTCGGTTTATGATGATTACGCTCACCATCCGACGGAAATTCGCTCTGTTCTCAGTGCGGCTAAAAATATCGCTAAAGGAAAAGTTATCGCTGTTTTCCAGCCGCATCGTTATACACGGGTGTATAACTTAATGAACGAATTTGCGACTTGTTTTAAACAGGCGGACAGTGTTATTATTACCGATATTTATTCGGCGGGGGAGGACCCTATTTTCGGTGTTTCAAAAGAGACTATCGCCGAAAATATCCTGAAGGCGGAAAAGAAAAAGGATGTTGTCTGTCTTTCCGGCTGGGACGGGTTGGCCTCGGAAGTGAAAAAACGGGTGAACCCCGGTGATTTGGTTGTTTGCATGGGAGCGGGGTCCATTACGGTTTACGCTCATAATTTGGTATTGGAAATTTAGTTTTTTGGTAAGAGGGGACAAAAATGGAATGCGTCTCTGGCGGCGGAAATTTTGCAGACGGGGAATCTGCCGGGCGGTCAGACCGGAAAGTAAAAGGTTAAAGCTGGAGAGGCAGGTAATGAAAAAAACTGTTTCGTTCAGGGGATACGAGAGGAAAAGGGCCGCCTATTTGGAACAAGAGTTTTTGCAAAGAAAAATTTTTGTCTGATGTGAATAAAAAAATTGTCTGCCGGGATGAGGTTGAATGAAATACAAAATGGGTCTTTGAAAAGTTTTTTTAGTTGAAAAGGACATATCAGGGCTTTGTTACGATGACGGAAGATGGTTTTTACTGCTGAAGGAAAAACGTTTAGAATCGGGTGAAAAATAAAAGTCTGTTTCAGCCCGCCGTTTTTCCGGTTAAAAAAATAAAGCGCGCCCGATTTGGGAAAGGACAGCGGTCAAATGGGGATATTGGTTATTAAAGGCATAGAAAAAAGGAAAAGGTAAAATGTTTCATTTATTTAAACCTCGCAAACGTTCTTTTTTATTGGACAGGCTTCCTCCTTTGCGTGGAAAGTTGACGGAAAACGCTCCTCTGGCGAAAATGACATGGATGAATGTCGGCGGGCCCGCCGAGGTTTTGTTTGAACCGGCAGATGAGGAAGATTTAGCTCTTTTGGTTTCTCACCATTTGAATATTCCGACAACGCTTTTGGGGGCCGGATCCAATGTGATTGTTCGGGATGGCGGCGTTCCGGGGTTGGTTATCCATTTGGGAAAAAATTTTTCTTATTGTAAGGTTAACGAGGACCATACGATAGAGTGCGGCGCTTCTCTTTTAGTGATGGAGCTGGCCAAAACAGCACAGAAAAACGGTTTGTCCGGATTTGAGTTTTTGTGTGGCATTCCGGGAAGCGTCGGCGGCGCTTTGAGGATGAACGCCGGCGCTCATGGTTCGGAAATAAAGGATATTTTGATTTCTATCCGTTTAATTAATCAGAAGGGGGAGATTAAAACCATTCCTATGGATGCGGAATTTTTCCAATATAGGCAAAATTTATTGCCTTCCAATTGGATTTTTGTCGGCGCGACTTTTAAAGGGACGCCGAAAAACGCCGAAGATATCGCGGCGACGATGGCCGGATATAAGGAAATGAGGGAAAAAAGCCAGCCTGTCGGCGTAAAAACCTGTGGTTCCACTTTTAAAAATCCAGAGGGGTTACAGGCGTGGAGGTTGATAGATAAAGCGGGTTGCCGCGGTATGAAAGTAGGCGGTGCCGAAGTTTCTCAAAAGCATTGCAATTTCCTTGTGAACACGGGAAAAGCAACGGCGGGGGATGTGGAAACTTTGGGAGAGGAAATCCGTAAAAAAGTTTTGGAGGACAGCGGTATTCCTTTGGAATGGGAGGTGCAACGCATCGGCATTCCTCTTTTGAGATCTTAGACCGGTTGTGTGAACTAAAAAAATCAAGGTAAAAGGCAGATGAGCAGACAGTCGGATGTTTTTTTTAAAAAATCTCCTACCGGCAAGTGGGACAGGATTAAATCATGGGTGAAAAGATTTTCCGCATTGGTTCTTTTTATCCTGTTGACCTGTTTTTTCGCTGTTGTGGTATGGGGGGTAAAAAGCGGTTTTGTTTCAAACCAAATTGAAAATATGAAAATGAAGGCAAAAGTCGCTTCAAGCGAAGCGGGTTTTTCTTTGAAGGAGGTTTTTATTGAAGGGCGTGTCCGTACTTCTTTGAAAGATATGTCTCTGGCGCTTAATGTGCGCAGGGGAATGCCGATTATGGCTTTGGATTTGGAGGAAATAAAACAAAGGATAGAATTGCTGCCTTGGGTGAAGTCGGTTCAGGTTGAAAGGCACCTTCCCCATATCTTATATGTTAAAATGGAGGAGAAAACACCTATTGCCTTATATCAGTCCCAAGGAGTGCATTATCCTTTGGATACGGAGGGGAACTTAATAGAAACCAGTGCGAAAGGGCTGGAATCTTTGATAATTGTCGTAGGGGACGGCGCCGATTCTTTGGCGCCGGAGCTGATACGCGTTTTGGAAGAGCATCCCGACCTGTATGAACGCGTGCGTTCTTTGCGCCGTATTTCCGGCCGTCGGTGGGATTTGTGGCTGGATTCGTTGGAAGATCCTCTGGTTATCAAACTGCCGGAAGAAGGGGAAAAAGAGGCGTTGGAACGCCTTGAAAAGTTGGAAAAAACATACCGCCTTTTGGACAGGAACCTGGAACATATAGATCTCAGGATGGATGACAGGCTGATTGTTAAAGCAAAGGAAGGGGAGGCCGGGTCATCCGCCGGACAGGGGAATAAAGACTCAGCCGAAGTAAAAGCACAGGAAACTTTGACACCGGAAGAACTGTTTGGAGAGAGGGATGCCTAAGGTTGGGAAAAAAGGCTATATCTGCGCGTTGGATATTGGTTCCAGCAAGGTTGTCTGCCTGATAGCGCAATCCGTGCCTATGGAAGGACAGATTGATGTCTTGGGCGTGGGGTATCAACAGGCGCAGGGAATAAAAAAAGGCATGATTACGGATGTTGAGGCCGCCGCTCAATGTATTCAATCCGCTGTTTTAAAAGCGGAGAAGGAAGCGCAGTTGCATGTTTCCTCCGTTATTGTAAATGTGTCTTCTTCAAAGCTGGTTTCAAAGATTATTCAGTCGGAAATTGAAATAGAAGACGACCATCCCGTTACTTCCTCTGATGTGAAGAGACTGGTTGACCAAACATTAAAGCAAGTGGATTTGGCCGATCAGGAGATTATTCTGCAAATGCCTTTGTACTATATTGTGGATGATCAGGAAGGAATAGAAGATCCTCGCGGTCTGTACGGAAAAATCCTGGGCGTGAAGCTGCATTTTATCTGTTTACCCGTCAGTCATATGAAAAATTTGGAAACGGTCTTGAACAAATGCCGGCTGGGGATAGATTATAAAGTGGCGACTCCTTATGCGTCGGCTTTGGCGTGCCTGACGACGGAAGAGAGAAAGGTTGGCGCCGCGTTGATTGATATCGGCGCGGATACGACTTCCATTGCTTTATATCTGAATGACGCTTTGAGCGCGGTGGCGACTTTGCCTCTCGGAGGTAATTTGATAACGAAAGATATCGCGCAGGGACTGATGACTTCGTTTACGGAGGCTGAACGTTTAAAGACTTTGGAAGGGGCGGCTTTCAGTTCTCCGAGAGACGAAAATGAAACCTTGAATATCCGCGTGGTCGGCGAATCGCAGGATAATGCTTTTTATCCGTCAACAAAAGCATATTTAAACGACATTATAGAATCCCGCGTTGACGAAATGCTTGAAACAATTCAAATGTACCTTTCTTCGGTCAGCCAATACCATATTGCGGCGCAACATGTCGTTTTGACGGGTGGCGCCAGCCAGTTGGAAGGGCTGAGAGAAAAAACAGCCTCGGCGTTACAGGCGCATGTGCAGTTGTCCAGGCCAATCCATGTGCGAGGCTTGCCTTCCGGATGGAATGAACCGGCATTTGCTACGAGCGTCGGTCTTTTAAGGTATGCCTTGAACAAACAGGCAAAAAAAACTATTTATAAGAAAAGTGAGTTAAAAGTCCCCCACGGGGTATTTGGAAGGATTGCGCAATGGTTGATACAGAATTTTTAGAACAGGCTGTTGCCGGCGGAAAAGGGGAGGTTCGTTCTTCCGAAGAGGAACTTTCTTCCTTTGTCTCCGTTGAAAAAACAATGAAGAGGCGGGAGGATTCTTTGGAGAAAAAAGAAGCAGCCGACAGTATCATCGTTCATCAGGAAGATGGGGGAAAAAAAGAAAGGACGGAAACAAAAGTTTTTTCCGGTGTCACTGAAAATTCTGATGAAGGAAAAGAGCTTTCCGATGAATCGGATAAAAATGAAAAACTGAGAGAAGGAGAAGAAGAGATTCCCTTCCGTGCTGGAAATGAGGAAAAAGGTTCAGCATCGGGAGGAGGGAGGACTGCCTCCTCTGAACAGGAGGTTTCTTTTGATACGGGCGCGGAGGAAAAAGCACCTGTTGACGCCTTCGGAAAAGAGGAGGGCGTTTTGGATGCGCGGACGGTTTCGTACGGAATTTTTCCTTTGCAGGGCGAACCGGTCGCCGAGAAAGAAACGGAACGAGAAGAAGCAGTTTCGTTTGACGGTGAGTCGGCTGTTCCCGAGAAAAATTTTGAAGAGGGGGAAAGTTTAAGCAGTCGCCGGGATTTTGGCGAATTGGGTTGTCAGGATGAGATTGAAAGGGAAAATATGCGAGAAGAGGCGTCTGTGACGGAAACGAAAAAGGAAGGGACGGAAGCTTTGCAATCGCCGGTTTCCGGCCAAAACAAAGAGGAAAATATTACCGCCGCCGAAGAGAGTGGTTTTTCCATCGGTCTGGCGGGGGCGGCCCCCGAGGTTTTGTTGACGCCGAATATCGGTGTCGTGGGTTTGGGCGGCGCCGGCGGTAACGCCATTAACAATATGATACGGGCGAAATTGAACGGTTCTTCTTTTATTGTGGCTAATACGGACGCTCAGGCGCTAATGGCTTCTTTGGCCAACGAAAGGATTCAACTTGGCACATCTTTGACACAGGGACTGGGGGCGGGTGCCCGTCCGGAAATTGGCCGGCAGGCGGCGGAAGAATCTTTGGATAAGTTGCAGGAGGCTTTTGAAAATCTGCATATGCTTTTTATTACGGCCGGCATGGGCGGCGGCACGGGGACGGGGGCGGCGCCCGTCATTGCGAAACTGGCAAGGGAGATGGGTATTCTGACGGTCGGCGTTGTCACCAAACCTTTTCATTTTGAAGGTCGCCGCCGGATGGAAACAGCTGAAAGGGGCATTGAGGAACTTTCCAAATATGTAGACACTTTAATCATTGTTCCGAATCAGAATTTGTTTAGAATTGCCAAACCCAGTACGACTTTTGCCGAGGCTTTTAAAATGGCGGATGATGTTTTGTACCAGGGCGTGCGCAGCATTACAGATTTGATGCTGGCGCCGGGACTGATTAACCTTGATTTTGCGGATGTTCGCACGGTTATGAGTCAAATGGGCCGGGCCATGATGGGCAGCGGGGAGGCCGAAGGCGAAAACCGCGCTTTGAACGCTGCGGAAAAAGCGATTGCCAATCCTTTGCTGGATGACAGTTCCATGAAAGGGTCAAAAGGGGTGCTTATCAATATTTCCGGAGGGGCCGACTTGTCTTTGATGGAGGTGGACGAAGCTGCTGAACGCATTCGGGATGAGGTGGACCCTGATGCGAATATTATTTTCGGCGCTTGCTGTGATGAAAGTCTGACAGGAAAAATCCGAGTGTCCATTGTGGCGACGGGAATCAACTCTCCCGAAGGGGAAGGCGATAATGAGAAGGGGCCTTCTTATTACAGGATAACGCCGCAAACGGGAACATTCGGTTCTCCGTCAGTCCGGCCGGTGATTTCTGAAAATGTCGGGTCCGGGTCGTCCGGAAACGAAACGGCTCAGGCGGATAAACATTTTTCGCGAGAACTTCCTTCTTTTAACCTGACGCCTCCTGTAAAGGAAAAAGAAGAAAAAAAATCTCCTTTCGGCTTTCCTGCCCGGGAAACGAAAAAAGACGGGGAATCAGACAGAAAAGATGAGGAAAGCGGCATCTCCGTTATTCCGGATTCTATGATGGAATCTCCTTTTTTCTCTTTGCGCCGGGGAGGGAAGCCGGCGAGTGGTGAAAGCGCCGAGGAAGATGCTTCGGAGACGATTATCACCATTTCTGAAGAGGATGAGCCGGAGGCGTCCGCGCAAAAAAATGACGGCCTTGCAGGTTTTTCCGCCAGAACGGAGGATTTGACAAGAAAAGAGGAACTTTTTAAACCGGAATCAAGCGGGGTGAAAAAAGTCGTCAAAGCTGATTCGGAGAAGCTTTCTGCGACGGAAGAGGAACCTCCTTTACCGGAAATTTTTCAGTCTTCTGTTCGTT
>CASFRQ010000177.1 GCA_949296785.1 uncultured Alphaproteobacteria bacterium | reverse complement strand
TATTTAAAAACAAAAGATTCCGCCCCATAAAAAGCTCCGCCCTCTTTTTTGAAGAAAGCGGAGCTTTACCGTATTTTAAAACCACCGGCATGCGGAAAATTCTCTTTCAATCCTTTAATCGGCCAAAAGAGTAATTCCGTCCACGCCTTTAATTTCAACGGTATCCCCGGCCTTATATTCCTTTGAAGATCTGAAAGGCCAAACGGAATCGCCGACTTTTACCTTGCCGACGCCGTTGACGGTTCCTTCCTCCACCGTGAATTTTTGCCCGATATATTGGTTTCCCCTTTGATTTAAGGTGCTTTTATGTATCTCCCGAGAACTTTTTTTATAAAAAATCCTTCCGAAATAGCAAAAAACAATGGAAAACAGAACGAACAAAGTTCCCGTCGCCGCAAAGGGCATTCCAGGAAAGAAATAGGCGACAAATCCGGTGACCAGACTGCCCAACCCCATCCACATAAAGAAAAAGCCGGGTGTCAGAATTTCACTGATGACCAATATAAGCCCCAGAACAATCCAATGCCAATAAAGAATTTCCATTTTACTTTTCCTTCTCTAAATAAGTCTTTTTTGCTTTCACACAAAATATCTTATTTTTTTACAGACAGTGAATTATCCTTTTTAAACGCTTCCTTGGCAATTTCACCAATACCTGCCAAAGATCCCAAAACATTCGTCGCCTCAATCGGCAGCATCAGAACTTTCTGATTCTGAGATTTTGCCATCGCCTGCAAAGCGTCAATATACTTCATGCCGATGAAATAATTGACGGCGTTGATATTTCCTTCGGAAATCGCTTTGGACACCATCTCCGTGGCTTTTGCCTCCGCCTGGGCCAAACGTTCGCGTGCCTCCGCTTCCCGGTAAGCAGCCTCCCGCTTTCCTTCCGCGGATAAAATCGCCGCCTGCTTCTCACCGTCGGCTTTCAGAATTTGAGACTGTTTCAAACCTTCGGATTCCAAAATCTGCGCACGTTTATCGCGTTCCGCCTTCATCTGGCGCGCCATGGAATCCACGATGTCTCTCGGCGGAGAAATGTCTTTGATTTCCACACGGGTAATCTTCACGCCCCACGGTCCCGTCGCGTCATCCACAACGCTTAAAAGCTTATGGTTAATGATATCCCTTTGAGATAACAATTCATCCAAATCCATGCTGCCCATCACCGTTCTGATATTCGTCATCACCAGATTTAACAAGGCAACGCGCAAATTTGTAATTTCATACGCCGCCTTCACCGGGTCTAAGATTTGAAAGAAAACGACGCCGTCCACCTTCACCATCGCGTTATCTTTTGTAATCACATCTTGAGAAGGAACATCCACCACCTGTTCTTTCATATTGACTTTTGCGCCGACACGGTAAAAAAACGGCATGATAAAATGCAGGCCGGGCCTTAAAGTACTGTCATATTCGCCAAACCGTTCAATCGTGTACTCAAAGCCCTGATTGACCATCACGATACCGAAACGGATAAAGACAACCGCCAAGAAAATCAAGGCGACCACAATCAAAGTCATTCCGTCCATTCTTTTTTCTCCTATCTTAAGCTGTAAACTTTTACTCTCCCCTTGAGTGTTAAGAGTAAAGAAAGTCTCCGTGCTTGTCAACAGAAATACAAACCATTTTTTTGAAATAATCCTTTATTTCGCAAAACATATTTTATATACTGAAAACGGTTTCATTTTTAAGGAGATTTTAATGCCCTTTCAACTTGTTCCCGGACTGGCGAAAAAAGACTTCGTTACTGATTTGAAGCTTTGCACCGTCCTTTTTGAAGACAACCGTTTTTATCCGTGGATTTTTTTGGTTCCCAGAAGGGAAAATGTCAAAAACATGACTTTTCTGTCTATGGAAGACAGGTTGCAGTTGATGCGTGAAATGGCGTTGGCGGAAAAAGTCATGGCCGACACTTTTGAGCATGACCAGACAAATGTCGCCATGATAGGCAATAAAACACCCCAACTGCATATTCATATCCTTTGCCGTAAGGAAGGCGACCCCGACTGGCCGACAACCGTCTGGAATAACCATTCGGAACCGTACGACCCTAAGGAAAAAGAACAAACGCTCTTAAAAATCAGACAAGCGTTTGAAGCGCTCAGGAAAGCGCCTGAGTATAACCAAAATTAACTCTCCCAATCAAAAAAAGGAAAAAAAACATGAGCAATATCATCACCATGATTCCCGTCCGTCTGGCCGCGACAAGACTTCCCAACAAACCTCTTTTGGACATTAACGGAAAAACCCTCATCCAAAGGGTATATGAAAATGTCCGCAAGTATATGCCGGGAGATGTCGTTGTCGCCTCCGGAGATCAGGCGATTTTGGATGAATGCGCCAAATTCGGCGCCAAAGCCGTTTTAACGGACCCTTCCCTTCCCAGCGGGACGGACAGGATTGCCGCTGCCTTAAAAGAACTGGATCCGGAAGGAAATAAATACGATATCGTCGTCAACTTTCAAGGAGACAATATTAATGTTGATCCACGTGTCAATTTGCCTTTGATTGAGATGGTGGAACGTACCGGTTGTGACATCGCCACCTGTGGTATGGTTATAACGGACAAAGAAGCCGTAGAAAATCCAAACAATGTTAAAATCGTCATGGGTTTGAGAGAAGGTGAAAAAGAAGGGCGTTGTTTGTATTTCACTCGTGCCGCCGCCCCCTATATCCGTAATCCCGAAAAAACGCCGAACCATGATTTTTATCACCATATCGGTATCTATGTATTTAAGGCGGCATCCTTAAGAAAAATCGTCTCTCTTCCCGTCGGTGTTTTGGAAGCGCGGGAATCTTTGGAACAGTTGCGCACTTTGGAAAACGGCATGTACATCCGCGCTATGCTGATTGAAGAAATGAAGCTGATTAAAGAAGCGCCCGCGGATATCAACACCCCCGAAGAATTGGAAGAAGCAAAAAAGTGGATTAAATAAAAAAATCCGAACTCACAAGGATTTTTTCTTATTTAAAGTCGGCAAATGGAAGAAAACTTTTATTTGCCGACTTTTATTTTTCAAAAAACTTCAAAAAATTCAAGAAAAACGGATTAAATACTGCATTTTTCATAATAAATCTCATCGCTAAGCAAAGCCAATCAAGCTTGGTATAAAAAAAGTCGGCGATACAGCCTCTATCCAAAAATTTGTTATATTTTAGAGGGACAAAAACCTCTTTCCTTTATTCCAAGTACTTGTCAATGAGGCAGAAAAACAAAATCCTCGCAATAAGCGCAACTTTTGCCGGACCTCCATACGCGGAGTAAAACCTTTCTTTTATATGGAAATTAAACATAAAAAATTCAAAAAAGCCTCCGAATAAAAAATAACCTTTAAGAGTTATTTTTTATTTTTTTCTTTCATTACGATTTTTTTTATTATTCTTTTTCCGGACGGAGATGGACTTTTCCGACATCTTTTCCGGATTGTCCGGCTGTTTTTATAATAACAGTTTACTACACTCCGTCCGCACTCGCCAAAAACCATAAAAATACGACGGCAAAAAATCAACCAACACTTTTAATCAAAAAATCAGGCATTCCTTCTTCCCTTTGAAACAAGGAAGTAAGTTTTTTTTCATCCACTTGCCCGCTTTCGCAAACTTCATTACCGGCAACACCGCCTTCTACGCATAAAACGGACTTAATCCCCGTCAGGTTGGCTCCCCTGATATCCGTACGGACAGTATCCCCTACCATTAAAACTTTATCTTTCACAACACGAACGCCCATTCGTTCCAGCTTTGAAAAAGTAAACTCATAAATATAAGGATATGGCTTTCCGATTTCAAAAACTTCGCCGCCCATCCGTTTATACTGCTGTGCAATCGCTCCCTGCCGAACGGCAAAAAGAGGAGATGCGGACGGGTCAGACTTCGGCATAGACGCCGCCGTTATGTCCGGATTTGCGTTAAAAGCAGGTAAATGAAAAGACAGAAGTTCTTTTAACTGAGAAATGAAAGGCTCCACACTCAAACTGTCATATAACGGAAAATCTTCTTTTGAAGAATCTGATAAAAATAAAACATTTTCCAAATGAGACATATCATTCCTCTGCCGCGTAGTCAGCTGAGGAACGGAAATATAAAAAAAATCGGCTTCACAGGGGGATAAAACCTCACGATATTTCGTTTCGTTAAAAATTTTTGTTCCGACGGAGCCAAAACGGTAATATGTTAACGGTTTCGGGTTTGATGCAAAAGAAAGTCTGCCTTCCTTCAAATATTGCGCCGCCGCATCACCGGAAGAAATAAAGTCCGTATAATGATATCCGCGAAGCAACCCTTTTTTAGCGTAAGAAGCCATAGCATCCGCCCCCAGCTGGGTGGAATTGGACAGAATAAAAACCTTTTTTCCCTCTTTCATCAGAGTTTCCATAACTTCCCGGCTGCCGGGGCAGAAAGTTTTTCCATTCCAGAAAACCCCATAAGCGTCAAAAAGAAAAACATCAAATCCTTGCGAGACGGAAAACAGATTTTCATAGATTTTCATTTACATATTCCCTATATTAGACAATCAATTATATCATCAAGCCAAATTAAAAGGAAGAAAAATGACACATAAAGATTTTATGGAGAAGGCCATTGCCTTAAGCGCTCAAAATGTCTCTTTAAAAAAGGGAGGGCCTTTCGGTGCAGTTATTGTCAAAGACGGACAAATTATCGCCGGTTCCTGCAATCAGGTTTTGCAAAACAACGATCCGACAGCTCATGCGGAAGTTTCCGCTATCAGAAAAGCCTGTGAAACGCTCGGTACTTTTGATCTATCCGACTGTGATTTGTATACCAGTTGCGAACCGTGTCCGATGTGCCTGATGGCGTCCAAATGGGCTAATATCCGGCAGATTTACTATGCCGCGACACGCCAGGACGCCGCAGAAATCGGTTTCCGTGATGACGATTTTTATGCTCTTCTCAAAAACAATATATCCGGCGGCATCTTTATGGAAGAGTGCCGCCCTGCAGCAGTCCATGCTATGCGTGAATGGAAAAAAGAGCTGAATAAAATGTACTAAGCAATCTTGTCTCTGCATCTTTTTAAGACAAAGGGAAAAATTCGTCTCGGACGAAAAGTTTAAATATATTTATTTCACGCGGCAACTTCTGAAAATTTGTGATGCGCGCTTAAAGACAAAATCTTATAACGCGCGTTCGTATTTATTTTTTAAATACCAGCTTTTTGCAGTATTGTATCCTTTCATCTAAACAGGCGCTTAATGATTACGGCATTTAATATCATACCGGCAAGTTACCTTAAAAACAGACAATTTAAATCCGTTTCCAACTTTATATAAACTATCATTTCTGCTCATCGGAACGAACGACGGATATTCCTGAACATTATGCTTCCCTTTACAAAATTAAAAAAAATCTTCCTTGTTCGGGAAAATAATCAAAGGACGCAGTAAAAACAACTGCTTTTCCTCCCAACTTCTTTAACAGATATGAAAAGTCAGGCTCGTAACCAATAAACAGCCTATACTTCAAAGAAACATAAATCTTCATCAGTCAATACAAAGACACCGTTTTTCTTCACAATAAACTCCTCCGCATTTTTGCGCCTTTGATATTCAATATCATGGCGGCGGCGAATTTAAACACATGCTTTTTGGAAATATACCGATATATAAACCTTGGTTTTACCCTATGAATCGTGTTTACAAAAAGTGTTCATGAATTTTTGAAAATTGTTTTTAAAAAATTCCCGCAAAAAAACGCTTTGCTGTATTTTATAACAGTAATTGTGTTTTCATGTTCAGAACTGAATACAAAACAAAAAAGGACGACTTTTTTCAAAGCCGCCCTTTTAAAAGCATTTAGTTAATAAGACTTGCGAGGCATATACAACCGGAGCATGGAAATCTTAGCATTGTCAATGCCCTGCTGAATTTCTGACGGAGATTTATATTTGTTTTTATTCAGAAGAATCAGCTTTTTCTTTTCTGTTCTTTTTGCTTTAATACACATGGCAAACCCTTTCTTTTTTTTGTTTGTAACGGCAGTATATAAAGGGGTTTTAAGTTTGTCAATATTTTTAATTAAAAATGAAAAATTTTTTTTCTTGACTTGTTTCTATTATTTTGTATAGTTAGGATGATTATTTTGTGGCGAATGTAGCTCAGTTGGTTAGAGCGCTGGTTTGTGGTACCAGATGTCGTGAGTTCGAGTCCCATCATTCGCCCCATTTTTTAAGCCGTGGAAAAACCGCGGCTTTTATATTCTCCTAAAAAAATAAAGAAAAACTGTTAAAACATCAGAGAGTTAAAAAAAGACGATTGGAAGAAACAGAACCGAGTACATTACTCCTTTTCCTCATGAAAAAATTTCCCCGTTTTTCAAGATAAAGAAAAGTTTGTAAAATTCAGTCAATCTATAAAAAACACTATAATAACACTCTTTATTCTTTTTTAGTATTTTTTTACACGAACGCCGTATTGTTCCTTTTTTACATAAATATCTTTTTATAAAGAAAGTTAACCCGGCCGATTGATTTACACTCTGTAAAGCCGATTTATAAATAAAAAGATGCTGCTTTTGGAACCTTGACAACCATTTTTTCAAAATTTTATAACCATTATAAACTCTTTGTAAACTTCCT
>CASFRQ010000176.1 GCA_949296785.1 uncultured Alphaproteobacteria bacterium | reverse complement strand
GAGTTTACCTCTTTTTGGGCAGACGGTAACAACAAGGTGATTGCCGATTTAATCGACTTTACCAAAACCTTTCTTGCCAAACATACGATTTTAAATGTGCTGACCCGCTATTGTGTGTTTACTACCGAAGAGATTCTGATGGTGATGCGTCCCTATCAGATTGCCGCCACCGAGCGGATTCTCAATCGTATCGAAATTGCTACCAACTACAGAAAAACCGGTACTATTGATGCCGGCGGTTTTATCTGGCATACAACGGGGAGCGGAAAAACCCTGACCTCTTTTAAAACGGCGCAGCTGGCGTCGGCTCTTCCTTACGTGGACAAGGTTTTGTTTGTGGTAGACAGAAAAGATTTGGACTATCAGACCATGAAGGAGTACGACCGTTTCGAAAAGGGGGCTGCCGACAGCAACGCATCCACCAAAATCCTGCAACGGCAGCTGGAGGACAAGGACGAAAAAGGCCGTTTCCGTCAATATAAAATCATCATCACCACCATACAAAAGCTGGATCATTTTGTTTCCAAGAACAGGGGGCATGCGGTCTTTAACAAACATTGTGTCATTATTTTTGATGAGTGCCACCGCAGCCAGTTCGGAGATATGCACGCCAAAATTGTGAAGGCGTTCAAAAACTATCATCTGTTCGGATTTACCGGTACGCCGATTTTTGCCGCCAATGCCGGGAAAGGCAAACACATGGAACTGCTGACGACGCCCCAAACCTTCGGAGATCAGCTGCACTCTTATACCATTGTGGATGCAATTAACGACGGCAATGTGCTGCCCTTCCGTATCGATTACGTGAACACGGTCAGGGAAAAAGAGGGCATTAAGGACAAAGCTGTTTCTGCCATTGATATCGAAAAGGCGATGGGAGCGCCGGAGCGGATTCGGGAAGTTGTCCGGTATATATTGGAACATTTCGACCAAAAAACAAAGCGCAACAGTTTTTATTCTTTGAAAGGCAAACGGGTGGCGGGCTTTAATGCCATGTTTGCGGTGAGTTCCATTCCCGCCGCCATGAAATATTACACAGAACTGAAACGTCAGATTCAGAAAACCCAACGGCAACTGACCGTCGCCACAATTTTCAGCTATGCAGCCAATGAGGATGATCCCGAAGATGTTTTGCCGGAGGAAGGTTTTGATACCGATATTCTTGACCGAACCTCGCGGGATTTTCTGGAAAGTGCGATTCGGGACTATAACGAAACATTCAACACCAACTATGATACTTCTTCCGACAAGTTTCAAAATTATTACAAAGATTTGTCCCTGCGGGTAAAAAACAGGGAAGTGGATTTGCTGGTGGTAGTCAATATGTTTTTGACCGGATTTGATGCCACGACGCTGAATACTTTGTGGGTAGATAAAAACTTAAAAATGCACGGGTTGATTCAGGCTTATTCCCGAACCAACCGTATTTTAAACTCGGTAAAGACCTTCGGTAACATTGTTTGTTTTAGGGATTTGCAGAAAGCCACCGATGACGCCATCGCCCTGTTCGGTGATAAAAATGCCGGCGGTATTGTGCTTTTGAAAAGTTTTAACGACTACTGGAACGGGTACGAGGATAATAACGGGAAATATCACCCCGGCTATATCGAATTACTGGAAAAGCTGGAAAGCACCTATCCCCTGGGTGAACCGATTATCGGAGAACAGGCAGAAAAAGATTTCATCAGACTGTTCGGCTCTATTCTGTCCGTGCGCAATATCCTTTCTTCCTTTGATCAGTTTGCGGAGGCGGATGCCATTGCCGTAAGGGATTGGCAGGATTATCAAAGTATCTACCTTGATCTATACGATAAGTACCGCAGAAGGGGTGATGCGGAAAAAGAAGATATTACAGACGATATCGAATTTGAGATTGAACTTATCAAGCAGGTGGAAATCAATATCGACTATATCCTGATGCTTGTGGAGAAATATCATGAGGGTAACTGCGAGGATAAGGAGATTCTCACTTCTATTCGCAAAGCGGTGGATTCCAGTACGCAGCTTCGCAGCAAAAAGGAACTGATAGAAGCCTTTGTTAACAGCGTGAATGTGGACACGCAGGTGATTACCGATTGGCGCCGGTTTGTTTTGGAGCAGGAAAAGCGGGATCTTGACGGAATTATTGCCTCGGAAAAGCTGAAACCGGAAGAAACCGGCAAGTTTATTGCCAACGCCTTCCGGGACGGGGTTTTGAAAACCACCGGCACGGAAATTGATAAACTGATGCCTCCGGTATCCCGCTTCGGCGGCGGCAACCGGGCACAGAAAAAGCTGAGCGTGATTGAAAAACTGAAAGCCTTTTTTGAAAAATACTACGGTCTGGGTATTACGGAAATGCAGGCAGAGGAACAGAAACAGGCTGATGTGTATAAAATCACCCTGAACCATCAGTTTGCCGCTGACGGATCGGTGGACTACGGAAAAGAAGATTGAAGGGGTGCCGTGGGTGGGGGTGTAGGGTAAAAAATGAAATGACAATTATATATAGGAATGTTATACTGGAGCATAGGGCTTTCTGAGTGTCGGAGAATTGAATGGCAAGAATAGAAAATGATGTATTAAAGAGAATTCATAGTGGAAAATGTGTAATATTGGTAGGATCTGGAGCATCTATAGACTCTGGATATCCATCTTGGAGACAAATGGTAGAAGAACTTTTAAAAATAAATCAAAGTCTTTTTAAAAACGATGAAAAAGAAGCTTTATCAAGATTAATTTCTAAAACTAGGGATGATTTATTGACTGTTCTTGATAAAATCGAGAGTAAAATAGGAAAAAAAGAAATTACTCTACAAGTAAAAAATATTTTTTCTAATGTTTCTGTCGCTAACTCAGATATTTATTCTGTAATAACAAAATGGCCAATACCTTATTACTTGACAACAAATTATGATTCAGAAATTAAGAAATACCTAAGAAAAATTAATGAGATATATCTTGAAAAAATAAATACAGAAGAAGATTTTAGAGGGTTAACTAGTACATCAAATAAAGAAATTTATAAAATTCATGGAGATTTTTCAAATTATGAAACAATTATAATTACAAAAAATGATTATACTAAAATTCGAAATCATTCTAACTTTAAGTATTGGAGAGAAAAGATAAAAAGTATTTTGATGGTTTCAGATATTATATTAATTGGTTATTCCGCGAGCGATCCCGATTTTCAAGATCAGTTAGAATTTGCAAAAGAATACTCAAACCCAAATAAACCGATTTACATGTTTGCATCTGACATACCAAGAGATGAGATTGTAAGATTGAGATTGCGTCAAAATATCAAAATAATTCCATATGATAATCGAGATGGAAATCACTCAGCTTTAAAAACTCTTTTACATAATTATGACCACTTTATTCCAAAACGAAACAGTAGTTTGATTAACCGAGATGAAACATTATTAAAAGAAACGGAGTTGGCTTCTTCGATGTTCATTTTTAATGATACATTCTTTCATAATAATAAGATAGTTGTAAAGGCTTTATACAACAGAATACTACATTTGTTGTGTGAAGGTGATTCTCTCAGCTCTGAAGAAATCATAACTCAATTACAAGAGAACAAAGTATATTATGAGAAAGAAAGTATTGTTGAGGCCATAAATAATCTAATAAACGAATGTTATCTAGAAATTAATGAAAATAAAATTATTAAAATAACAGATAAAGGAAAAGAAGTTCTTGAAGTTGCAAAGTACAACTTTAATGATTATAAGAAACGTTTTTCCGAGTATTGTAAACTGATTCTGGAAAATAAAGGACTTTCAGAAGTATCTATTGAGAAGATTTCTAAATATCTCGATAATGGTTTGGTTATTATGTTTAGGAAGAGAGGTATTGAAATTGCAAAAAAAGTAATCTCTGATGAGGATGTTGATTTATCTGCCACTTTTGATATTGCTGATTGTCTGACAGAATTTGAAAAAGATTTGATACCGGATGAATATGGATTTTATATCGATTTACTATTTGATGTACTGGAGAAACCATCAAAGGAAATTCGAGATTATTTAGCATTATTATGTAATGGCTATTTTATATATCATGTTTTAGGACATGAAGAAAATGCAAGGCAACAAAGATTGGATTTTATCAAAAAAAACAAAATATATCTTGATTCAAGCATTTTGTTACCCTTACTTGCGAAGGAGTGTCAAAATAATCAATACGCTAAAGATTTAATTTTAAAAATTAGAAAATTAAATACGGAGTTGTATATTACACATAATTTATTACAAGAAGTTATTGAGCATGCTAGTTGGGCAATTAGAAACTATGGAGATAAAACAGTTAAGGATTTCAGTTTTTATACTAATTTACTTGGAATAGGAAATAAAAAAGACAATCTATTTGTTGAAGGTGGTATAAATTGGTTAAATAGAAATAGTTATATGAATTTTCAATCATATATTGAATTCATATTTGGAGAAAATTATAAAAACAATCTAAATGAAAACATAGAAAAAATGTTAATAGAGTATGGAATAAGAATTTTAGATAAAGATGGATATGATAATTTTAAAGATGAATATTTTTTTAAATTTGAAGAATTTAAAGATAAAATAAAAAAAGACAGAATTTCTAAAAATTCTTTTAGAAGTGAACTTCAATGTGATACAGAATCTGAATTATTAGTTATTTCATTAATAGAACCCATAAACTTTCTAACACATACTACAAATTTAAAACAATTTGATGAATTAGGTAATATTTCACATTGGTATCCAGAGTCAATATATAGATTTATACAAATGAATGACGTCAATGTGAATTTAGATGATTTATATAATTGTATGATTTCAGGTTTGTATACTTGTGGTATAAAATCTATTAATAAGGAAGATATTGAAAAGATAATAAATCCTTTTATTCATCAAGCTGAACTTAGATTAGATGAAATAAGACGCAATTGTAATCAGAAAATGAATGATTATTTTGATAAAAAATTGATTGAGCAAGAAAAAGCAAATTATACCTTACCATTTTATACTTCACAACTTGAATATTTGCTTTCTGAAAATTTAAAAAAAGAAAATGAGATTATCCTCATAAGAACTAAACAATTAGAGAAAGAAACTAAGAAAAATCAATTGACTCATAAAGAAAGAAAAGAGTATGAATATATGAAGAAAAAAAGAGAAGTTAGAGAAAAAAAATCACGAAATAAAAATAAAAACAAAAACAGAAAAAGAAAATAGAGGCGTATTATAATCAAAATTCGATGAGGATTGAAGATGTTAAAAGATTGTCTTTGTGTATGGATTGTTAAAACTTTCTGATGCATAAAAAGTAGATCTCATAGTACTTATATCCAGCATTGCATTGTTTACATTACTTGCAAGTTGACACGATTTTTTTCATAAAGCTTTTAAAGTTGTTCGAAGAGAGTAACAAGAAGTTTATTGGACATGAATCAGAATACTGCTGTGAACCTCTGAAACGGTGCCGTTCCAAACCTCAATAATCCCCCAAAGGCCGGAGCTTTCCGGCCTTTGCTGTTTTCGGTTGCCCGATGTAACCGGACGGGAAGCGGCTGCCCGTCCCGCCCGGGGGGAATGTTATTTGAAAAAGCGCAGCCGGTCTTTGCTTAAGGGGGTGAAACGGTTCTGTTCGGAAGCGGGAACCCGTGTCCAGGTCAGCGTTTTTCCGAAAAGACCGGCACCGTCTATCGTAGCTTTGATGTTCAGTCGGTTGTTGTCGTCGGACAGCGACGCCTTGGCGTAGTAGATTTTGCCCGATTCCGGATTGTAAATCTTGCCGCCTTTCCAGCTGTCTTTCGAAAAAGCGAGATCAAAGAGGTAGACCAGCCCTTTGAGCGGCAAACCGCGCATTTGCGGATCGGGGTTGTTGTCGTCGTTGAGACCAGCATCGCCCTCTTTGTAACCGAAAGAATAGGCGTAAAAAAGCCCGTTTTCTTCGTAAATTTCGACCACCGGAACCCGGCCGGCACTGTCTTCCTGACCGTACCAGAGCCCGGTAATGTCGCCTGCTTCCCGGGCAAACAGCCCGGCCGATAAAAACATCATCAGTAAAATCACGGTTTTCTTCATTATAATATCTCCTTCTCTTTCAATTTGAAACGGCTTGCGATGAAACCGTTTCCCGATTCCGATTAAAAAAACATTTTGCCCCAACGGATCAGAGCCGGAACCCACAAATGCGCCGTTCCCACCGTTGTGCCGAACAGAGCGCACAAAAGCGTTTTTAAGATGACGTAAGCTGTTGCCGGAAAAAGCATATTGCGGGCCGTGAAGTATCCGCCGATAATCGCACCGGTAAAGCCGCCGCCGGGAGCGCCCCAGGCGCTTGCGAAATGGAGGTTTTTGACGGTCGGCGAAGTTCTGCCGACGCGGCTGTGTCTCATGTAGCGGTTTTGAACATAGCCGTAGGCGGTTCCTTCCGGGGTGCGGATGTACCGTTTGATGGTTTTGGGAGTCGACACCTCGTAATATTCAATCAGATCTTTAAAACCGGGGTAATGCTCTTCCATGCGGTCGAACAGGTGGCGGGCAAGCGCGTCCTTCCGGGCTTTGTATTCTTCGTCGCTCAAAGATTCCCACTCATCCAGGTAGGAGGTTCCTGTCAGCACACCGAACCCGCGTTCGTCGTTTTCCTCCGTTAAGCCGCTGTCGATGACCGAATAGTCGACAAAGACAAAATTACGCTCTTCGACCGGCGTCTTGCGCAAGCCTTCCGCCGTTTCCCGAAACGGCGCATTGAGTGTTTTTTCCGTTGTGATAAAGGTGGAATAGGCGTTCCCGGGGTAGACCTCTTTCGGTTTTTTCTTAAAGATGAGGTAAACGGTGTAGAGGGAAGCGGAATTTTTCAGCCGGCGCAGGGAGGTGTCTTCGAACTCTTTGGGTAAAAGCTCGTTGTAGACCATTTGCGGAGCGGCGTTGGCCACCACCCGTTTGGCGTCGACGCTCACCTCTTTTCGTTCGCGCTTGTCGTAGTAGGTGACGCCCGTAGCGACATTTCCTTTTAAGTTGATTTTTCTGACGTCGCAAACGGTTTTCACTTCACCGCCGTTTTCGCGAATGATGGCGGCGAGGGCGTTTGACAGTTCCTGACTGCCGCCTTTGACAAATGTCGACGATTGGTAGTAGGCGCCTTGTGCGCAGGCGTGATAATACCAGCTGAATTCGTACGGGTTGTCGTGGTAATAGCTGATGTTGATGTTCAGAATGCGTTTGAGTTTATCGCTTTTGATGAGGGAATCGAGCACCGATCCGACATTTTTTTGGGTGAAATAGTGGTAGATGTTCAGGGGGAGTGTCGTTAGCGAGTAGAAAAAGAAGTCGAAAAACTTGAGATCGTACGGAAGACGCCGAATCATGTAGAGCATGCGCGAGAGACCCGCGAAATATTTTTTCAGTCCGGCTTTCTCTTCGGGAAATTCCTCGCCCAGAACGTTGATGATATTTTGATAGCCGTCCGGAACCGTGATGTCGGTTGCTTCGCTTTTGATTCGCCACACATGGGGCAGCCGAACCAGATTGATTTTATCATAGACGCCCAGCTTTTTAAAAATGCAGTGTTTCATATTTCGGCTTTTCCGCGGCATGTCCATTTCGTGCAGGCCGACTTCGAATTTGACCCCTTTACGCGTGTAAACGGTGGCGCACCCGCCGACAAGATTGTGACTTTCCAAAACAAGCACTTTCTTTTTCTTTTTGGCCAAATAGGCGGCACAGGTGAGACCGCCCAAACCGGAACCGATAATTACCGCATCATAAGAAGACTTTTGTTTCATAATCCTCCGCCAGCGACAGCCGGGAAGCGCCGATTGATTTCTTTGCGAATTCCGGCTGTCTTTTCTTTTGTTATATAATGCCCATTATATCACAAAAAAAAAAGAAATCGGACAAGTAGGGGCGGTTTTTTCGCCTTTTTCCGAACGGACGGAGCGTCAAAGAAAACAGAAAGGAAAGAAAGACGGCGGTTTCGGTGTGTGCGGTTGAAAAATTCCCGAAAAACGTGTACAATCGTTTTAAAGGAGCTTTCATGAACTTTTACGAAAAACTGGAAGCGCAG
>CASFRQ010000175.1 GCA_949296785.1 uncultured Alphaproteobacteria bacterium | reverse complement strand
TTAGGTTCTTCTTCATACATAATTTTTTCATTTTTTGCAAGCTCTTTTTTATCTGCGGCCCTTTAATTTTCATTTTCAGTCTACTTTAAATTTCACATCTGCTCTTTCGTTACAAAATTTGATTATGCTTTAATAAAAGAAACATCTATGAAAAACATCAATAAGCCTTTTTTATTCTCCTTTCAATCCTTTCAAAGAAATCAAGACAAACATTCACTTTGACCTTATTCAAACTCAGGTATTTTTTGATATTCCGGCCACTCATTTTCGTTATCGCCGTTCGGCCGAAAGAGGCTTTACCATAAAAAAGAAAACAGAATCCCGCTTGCCCCAGCCTGCTTAAGCCTTGCCAAATCCTTACAACTGCCCGCTCCATAGTTTTTGCTCAAAAAGAAAAACACCGGTTTGGCTTTTACTTTTGTAGGTTATTCGCTTTATTTTCCTTGTTTGGCCCTCCCTTATTTGTCTGATTTTTGTTCGTTTTGCTCGCCTGCCTCCTGACAAAAATTAAAAAAGAAAACTGTTTGAAAAAAAGAAGCAAACATTTTATACTCTAGAAAAATTTTGTGGACACATATAGACTGATAAGGTTGAACAGATGGAATTTTTAACGCTTTTGGGAAAGGTTTTCCTTGACTTTTTAAGAGCAACCGGCAGAGTCGCCCTCTTTACTTTAAAAACGATTTATTACAGCCTGACACCGCCGTTTTATTGGAAGTCTTTTTTGGTACAGTTGGTTGAGGTCGGCTTTTATTCTTTGCCCGTCGTGGCATTGACTACCCTGTTTTCCGGCATGGTTATCGCGTTGCAGACTTATACGGGTTTTGCCCAACTTTCCGCCGAAGGTGCGGTCGCTTTGGTCGTCCTCATCTCCATCACGAGGGAACTGGCGCCCGTTATGGCCGGCCTGATGGTCGCGGGCAGAATCGGCGCTTCCATGGCGGCGGAGTTGGGTACCATGAAAGTCACGGAACAGATTGATGCGTTGACCACCCTTTCCACCAACCCGTTCAGATATCTGGTTGCGCCCAGGGTGCTGGCCGGAATCGTCATGCTGCCCGTCTTGGTGTTAATCGGTGATGTTATCGGTATCTGCGGCGGTTATGTCATCGGGGTGTACAAATTGGACTTTAATCCGACGACTTACCTGTCCAACACCTGGAATTATCTGGAAGCTTTGGATATTATCACCGGTTTGGTCAAAGCGGCGGTCTTCGGCTTTATCATCACTCTGCTCGGGTGCTATCAGGGGTATCATTCCAAAGGCGGAGCGCAGGGTGTCGGCGCGGCGACAACCAACGCCGTGGTTTCCTCTTCCATTCTGATTTTGATATTCAACTATATTATTACGGAAATTTTCTTTAAAAGCTGAATTCCGGCAACAAAGCCTGTAAAAACGGAGTTTTAAATGAATTTTGGAAAACAAGAAGCTGCCTTAGTCTTAAAAGACGTGCACAAATCCTTTGGGAAAAAGCATATTCTCCAAGGCGTTGATTTGGAAGTAAAAAAAGGCGAATCCCTCGTCATCATCGGCGGGTCCGGCACGGGGAAATCCGTGACTTTAAAATGCATTCTTGGCCTTTTAACGCCGGAGAAAGGCTCTATCCTTGTAAACGGGGAAGAATCCGTCAACGCCTCTTCTTCGGAACACGAAAGAATCAACGCCAAAATCGGCATGCTGTTTCAGGGTGCCGCCTTGTTTGACAGCCTGACGGTTTTGGACAATGTCTCTTTCGCCTTGGTGCAGGGAAAAAAGATGAAGAAAAAAGAGGCCTATAAAATCGCCCTTGAAAAACTGCGAGCCGTCGGCTTGGGGGAGGATGTCGCCTCTTTGTACCCGGACGATTTGTCGGGCGGCATGAAAAAAAGGGTGGGACTGGCGCGCGCGATTGCCGCCACGCCGGACATTATTTTCTTTGATGAGCCGACCACCGGCCTGGACCCGATTATGTCGGACGTTATTAACGAATTGATTGTCTCCACCGTTAAAAATTTGGGAGCCACCGCGCTGACCATCACGCACGACATCGCTTCCGTCCGCAAAATCGCGGACAGGGTTGCCATGCTCTATCAAGGGAAAATCATCTGGACGGGAACGGTCAAGGAAATGGACAAAACGGACAATCCCTATGTGCGCCAATTTATTACGGGCAGCGCCTCGGGCCCCATTCGGATGGAGGTGAAAGGTTAATCCCGTCCTTTCGGCTTTCTTCTTTATTTTTTAGAAAGAAAAAACGACTAAGAAAGGACAGGATTTCGGCTTAAAGCGGGCAATGCCTCAATAAAGCCGAACCGAAAGGAAACGAAACCGGCAAGAGCGGCTGCCAAAAGAACTTATCCCGATAAAAAAGCAGGGCGGCCGAAACAAAAAAAATAACAAAATAAAAAGAAAATAAACGAAAGCAAAACAACCGAGAAAAAAATGGCAAAGAAAACAACGCGTTTTATCTGCTCCGAATGCTGCGCCTCCTATCCGAAATGGCAAGGCAAGTGCGATGCGTGCGGTGCATGGAATACTTTGGAGGAAGAAGTTTCCTCCACCGCGGAAGGTTCCAAACTGTCCACCGGCGTCAAAGGGCGCGTGTTGGAGTTTGCAAATTTAAAAGGGGCGCCGACGGTCTTCTTCCGTCTGAAATCGGATATTGAAGAGCTGGACAGAGTTTGCGGCGGCGGATTGGTTAAAAGCTCCGTCATTTTAGTCGGAGGGGACCCCGGCATCGGGAAATCCACTCTTTTGTTGCAAGCGGTTGCCGCTTTTGCCAAAAAAACGACACAAAGCGGAAAACCCGCGCGCTGTTTGTACTTTTCCGGCGAAGAGTCCGTTGATCAAATTCGCTTACGGGCGCAAAGGCTCGGTTTGGCGGAAGCGCCGGTATCCCTGGCCAGTTCCATCAATGTCCGCGATATCATGGAAACGATTGAGGCGGGGGAAACGCCCGATGTCGTGGTGATAGACTCCATCCAGACCATGTATGTGGACACCGTGGAATCCGCCCCCGGAACGGTCAGCCAAGTGCGCACCGCCGGTAATGAGCTGATACGATTGGCCAAAAGAAAAGGCTTTTCTCTTTTTCTGGTCGGGCATGTCACCAAGGAAGGAACATTGGCCGGCCCCCGCGTTATTGAACATATGGTGGACACGGTCCTTTATTTTGAAGGCGACCGCGGCCACCATTTTCGTATCTTGAGAGCGGTTAAAAACAGGTTCGGCGCCACGGATGAAATCGGCGTTTTTGAAATGACGGAAAAAGGATTGGCGGAAGTGAAAAATCCCTCCGCCCTGTTCTTGGCCGAAAGGCGGGGAAATATTTCCGGCTCATGCGTTTTCGCCGGCCTGGAAGGGTCGCGCCCGATGTTGGTGGAAATACAGGCGCTTGTTTCCCCTTCCACCGGCGCCGCGCCGAGAAGAGCCGTCGTCGGAGGGGACAATAACCGCCTGTCCATGATTTTGGCGGTGATGGAGGCTAGATGCGGCCTTTCCATCGGCAGCAAGGACATCTTTTTGAATGTGGCGGGCGGCCTGCGCATTACGGAACCGGCGGCGGATTTGGCCGTGGCGACCGCTTTGATTTCCGCCTTCACGCATCTGCCGGTTCCGGCGGACTTGGCCGTTTTCGGCGAAATCGGGCTGTCCGGCGAAATCCGAGCCGTCCCACAGATGGACTTAAGGTTAAAAGAAGCCGAAAAACTGGGCTTCAGCCAAGCTTTCGCCCCCGCGCGCCTGGCGGGAAAGAAAACGAGTTTCGCCTCCAACCGTTTAAAAGTGCGGGAACCGGGGCATCTAAAAAGCGTTGTTGATTTATTTATGGGAGCAAAAAATTGATAGATTTGGCTGTTGGAATTACTCTTCTGCTTTCCGGTATTTTCGCCTGGTACAGAGGGCTTATCAGAGAACTTTTGGGCATCACCTCCTGGATTGCCGCCGGTTTGGCCGCCATTTACGGGGCGCCTTATGTCGCGCCTTTTCTCGGCCGATTTATTGAAAGCGACTCTTTGGCGAACATTGCCGCCGCCGCGTTGACGGCGTTGGTGACTTTAGTGGTATTCACCTTGCTGATTTCCAGAATTAACGCCCTGTTGCGCAAAAGCGCCTTAAGCGGACTGGACAGATTGCTTGGCTTTTTCTTCGGTGTGCTCAGAGGAGGACTGCTCGTCTGTCTGTTTTATTTCTGTCTGTCTCTTATTTTTGCGCAAAGCCAGATTGAAAGTCTTCAGCCGTCCAGCGTCACGCTTCCCGCCGTCAGAAAAACGACAAAAGTTTTGGAAGGTTTACTGCCGAAACAAACGCTTGACAATTTAAAATCCTCCGCGGAAGAAACCGCCGAAAAAGGAACGCAGGCTGTTCAGAATAAAGCGCAGGAAGCCAAAGAGGAAATCCAATCCGAAGCCGAACAAACGGAAGAAAATCTGCCCGAATACGGAAACGAGGAAAGGAAAGCTTTAGACGATTTGATTTCCAAAGAGCTGGAACTGTAACCTTTTTTTTTCGGTTTCCAGATTTAAAAGCCCTCCTCATATATTGTCAAAGTCTGCGCCCGAAATATTATTTGACAATGATGTAGAGGGGAAGAATTTTAAGGGTTAAAGCCGGAAGCCAAAATTCGGATTCCGCCCAAAATCCAAAATCGGACTTTAACCCCGAAAGCCAAGTCGGACGGGAAAAATAATAAAGGAAAACAACAAAGCGCCGGAAATTTCCGGCGTTTTTATATAGACTTTTTCATTTTTTAAATTTTCCGCATCCTTATGACGAGGATAAGATAAAAATCCTTTGTGTTAACACAAGGAACGCCCCTTCCGACTTCGGTCGGCAGATATCTCTTCCTTTAAAATCGGAGGATTTTATTATTTCCCTTCTTTTATTTTATGTTTCCGTTTTCCGAACTTATCAACTTTATTTATCAAGAGGAACTTTTTTATGATAAAATGCCTTCTTTTTCCCCAAAAAACCGAAAGTGCCGTCACACATAAACAACCTCTTCGGTTCATACAGGCACGCATCTTTTGTTATAGACCCGTCATAATGAACGAAATATTTTAAGCTTCTTAAATTTTTCAAAAAACTTTTTCTGCCGACAGCCGTTTTTAAAAAACCTCTAAAAAAACACAGGAAAAAGTACCGGCATTTTCCGTCGGGGGAAAATATCCGACACATAGAAAAAGTTATTCGGGAATTTCCTCATCTGACGCCAGAGGAGAACGAACCCAGTACTTCGGATCCAACAGGACGGACAAAGCCACCGTCTGCGTTCTTTCGTTCCCTTTATGTTCCTTTAAACGAACATGGGTAGGAATATCCGTGTACTCAATAATCTTTTCAACTTCCCACTTGGAATCTATACCGCCGGCCTTTTGAAAGAAATCGCCAACCTCTACAGAAAACTTTGTCATTATATCCCTCTTTGTTATGTTTTACTTTATTTTAAAGAAGCCGGCCTTAAAGTCAATCATTTAATCACAAAAATATTAAAAATATGAAAAAAGACTTGCCGAAAAACTATGAAATGCTTTACTATGGCACCCAATTAAAGGGTGGAAAGCCGCCCAAAATTTCATAATCGTTTTTTAAGAGGATACTATGACGCCCCTTTCCAGGATACGCAACTTTTCAATCATCGCCCATATTGACCACGGCAAATCCACTTTGGCCGACCGCCTGATGGAATTTTGCGGCGCCGTTGAAAAACGGGAAATGAAACAGCAGTATCTGGATAATATGGATATTGAGCGCGAACGCGGCATTACCATTAAAGCACAGACTGTCCGTTTAAATTACAAAGCAAAAGACGGCCAAACTTATGAGCTGAACCTGATGGACACGCCGGGGCATGTGGACTTTTCGTACGAAGTCAGCCGCTCTTTGGCCGCTTGCGAAGGTTCTTTATTGGTCGTGGACGCGTCTCAGGGCGTTGAGGCGCAGACTTTGGCCAATGTTTACAAAGCTCTGGACCAAAATCAGGAAATCGTTCCCGTTTTAAATAAAATTGACCTGCCCGCCGCCGACGCGCCGAAGGTGAAGGCGCAAATTGAGGAGGTTATCGGCATTGACGCCTCCGACGCCTTGGAAATCTCTGCCAAAACGGGACAAGGAATTGATGAGGTGCTGGAGGCCGTCGTCACTCGTCTGCCCTCCCCTGAAGGAGATGAAACGGCTCCGTTAAAAGCGTTGCTGGTGGACTCTTGGTACGATTCCTACCTCGGGATTGTGATTTTAGTGCGGATTAAAGACGGCATATTGAAAAAAGGGCAAAACATCCGCATGATGGGCGCCGGCACCACGCACCAGGTGGAGAGAATTGGTATTTTCACCCCGAAGATGCAAGACACGGAGGCGCTCTACCCCGGGGACATCGGTTACATCATCGCCGGGATTAAAAGCATCGGCGACACCAAGGTCGGCGATACCCTAACGGACGCCAAACAGCCCGCTGAAGAGCCTCTTCCCGGTTTCAAGCCCAGCGTGCCGGTCGTTTTCTGCTCCATGTTTCCGTTGGATACCAGCGATTATGAAGTGTTGCGCGATTCCTTGGGAAAATTGCAGCTTAACGACGCCAGTTTTTACTATATTCCCGAAAAATCCATGGCTTTGGGGCAAGGATTCCGTTGCGGCTTTTTAGGGTTGCTGCACATGGAAATCATTGAAGAAAGGTTGGAAAGGGAATTCAATCTTGACCTGATTACCACGGCGCCCAGCGTAGTTTACAAAGTTCATCTGACGGACGGGACAGTGCTGGATTTGCACAATCCCGCCGACATGCCAGACGTCGTTAAAATAACGGAAATTGAGGAGCCTTGGGTACGCGCGACGATTTTAACGCCGGACGAATACCTGGGTTCCATCCTTCAGCTGTGCACGGAAAGAAGAGGCGTGCAAAAAGACCTCACTTATGTCGGCAAGCGGGCGATGCTGGTTTACGATTTGCCGCTCAACGAAATCGTTTTTGACTTTTACGACAGGCTCAAATCCATTTCGCAGGGATACGCCAGTTTTGATTACGAGCTGACGGATTACAAGGCCGGCGATTTGGTTAAAGTCGGCATTTTGATTAACGGAGAACCGGTGGACGCTTTGTCCTTCTTAACTCACCGGACGCAGGCGGAAAGAAGAGGGCGGCAAATTTGCGGACGGTTGAAAGATTTAATCCCTCGGCATCAGTTTAAAATTCCCATTCAGGCCGTTATCGGCGGCAAAGTCATCGCCAGAGAGGATATTTCCGCCTATCGCAAGGATGTGACGGCGAAATGTTACGGCGGGGACATTACTCGGAAAAGAAAGTTGCTTGAAAAACAAAAAGAAGGCAAAAAGCGCATGCGTCAATTCGGTAAAGTGGAAATACCGCAAAGCGCCTTCATTTCCGCCCTCAGATTAGGGGATGAATAAACCCGTTTTTCTGATTTTTTCTTTTGCAATAAACCGCGCTCTCTTTTCGGATTGAAAAGATTCCCGGCGTTTTACTTTAGAAACCCGGCCGGTATCTAACTGTCTCGTTTTTTTTCGTGTCCAAGCATCCCGGGTTCCTTCTTCAAAGGGGAAAATTGAGGGGGCAGGGTTCGGTTTTCCTTAAAAAATTCCGAATTGGCCGCGCCACTTTTTTTCTCTTTCCTCCATCTTTTCATCACGAACCGGTTCAATGCCTTTATGGGAAGGAGAAGAGACTTTCATAAATCTTTTATATAAGCTGATTAGATAAGTTGAGCGAACCGCCCCGGCGTCTCTGCGTAAATTTTAAGAATAAATCCTTTTGAACAACCTTTTTTGAACGGATCGGATAGAATTTCAAACATGACTCGTCTAAATCGGTTACTTCACTTTTTGAAAAAATCCCACCCCCTTGTTTAAGGCAAAAGCCGTTCTTTTCTTGAACTGTTAGATTTACGAAAGAGGCGTTTTTTTTTTTTACCTTTCGGCGCTTGTTTTGAAGAAAACAGGCAAAGCTCTTGTTTTCCCAGTGGCGCCCAGAGCTTCTTGTTCCGCCGAAAAGTGCCGTCTTTCTTGTTCTACAGAAGCATCCCGCTTTACCTGTTCTTCGGGAGCGCCCGCTTGTTGCCTTGCCGAGGTTTCCGATAGCGCTTGTCCGCTCTGTTCCGGCACAGGCGAAGTTTTCGACGACGATTGCTGCATTTTTGAAAGTTTATCCTTCAAACTCAGTTTTTCTTCACTGAAAACATCTGTTTTGCCTTTATTATCTAAAAAAGATGGCATCTCTTTTTTTTCGGAAGCGTTTTGCTGCTTTTCCGCCTCTTTTATTTCATCCAAACGGCGCAGCTTGTTATCCAAAGCCAACATCTGATAAACTTCCTCCAAAGTATCCCCTTTGAGAGTCTTTCCCTTGAAAAAAGAATCTTCCTCTGTCAGCTTTGCCGTATCATTTTGA
>CASFRQ010000174.1 GCA_949296785.1 uncultured Alphaproteobacteria bacterium | reverse complement strand
GTTTCATCGTTGGCAATCAGCCAAACCCTGGCCTCGTCCTCCGTTGAACCGTAAACTTTATATTCCGTCTTCCGGAAATTATCAAGCAAATCGGATTCTTTTTTCAAATCCCGCGTCCGACTGTCGCTCATGTCAGACCGGTCTTGATTTTTCACAGCAGCAACCTCCGATGCATCCAGTTCCGGAACGACAGGCGGCTGAATAGCCCGCGCCGGAACATTCGGCTCCTCTTCATCGGGTATGTTTTCGGAAACAGAAGAGACAGAAGGAACTTTTTCATCCGTCTGCTCCAAAAGAGTCGCCGCGTCACCCGCCGAAATTCGGTTTTCATTCAAGAGGCCCTTTTCTTCCGCCTCCTCTGTACTGTCAGAAGGCAACACCTCTTCCAAAGAAGAAGAGGAAGGCACCTGTTCAGCCTCTTCATAAACATAAGGCGTCAAAAACACATGCCAAAGCAAATAAGCCAGAGCCATCAGAAGAACCGCCGCGCTTAAAGCGGAAAAAGACGGAAACAAGTTTTGTTTTTCAGGCAAAGAATAAACAGGACGCTCCTCCTTCCGACTCAACCCGGAAGTTTCCTGTTTTACCTTTTGAACCAACTCATCCGCATCTAACCCCAAAAATTCGGCGTAAGTCCGCAAAAAACCATAAGTGTAGGTCATCGCCGGAAAAACCTTATAGTTTTTTTCCTCCAAAGCGGTTAAGTATTTGGCGCGGATACAGAGTTTTTTTGCAATCTGATCAACAGAAAGCTTCATTTCCTGCCGTTTTGACCTCAACGCATCACCGGCAAAAAGTTCCCCCTGTTGTACCGGTTCTTCTGTCTTTTTCTTTTGACGCATTTATAATTTATCCTTAAAAATATCGGCGTTATCATAACACCTTTTTTGAATATGTCCAGACAGATTCCTATATCTTCCCGACAAAACGGAACAAAAAAACTATCCAATCAGGGACAAGATGGGAAAAATTTCTTTTCCCAAAGGCGAAAACAAGAAAACAACAAACAAAGCCGCCGCGGCCAGAGACGGACCGTAAGGGCCGCTTCTTTCGCCCCTTAAAAGAGTTATCACCAAAAAAATAACGCAAGAAAGCAACAAAGCCAGATTCAAACCAACAAAACCAAACCAAGCCCCCAAAGCCATCAGCATTTTAATGTCTCCGCCGCCAAACCCTCCTTTCATCAAAGGGTACATCAAGAAAATAATGCAAGTCGGCAACAAATAACCGAACCAGGCTCCCTGTAAACTGTCCGCCGGGGACAAGGCGTCTTTTGCGAAATAAACATCCCCCGACATGCAAAAGGAATAGCTGATTCCCAAAAGAAGAAGCGGAATAGTTAAAATATCCGGCAGCAACATAATCTTATAATCAACCATTGCCAAAAGGAGAACAAAAAATACCATTGCTTCAATCCAGATACGATGCGGCATCGGGTAGCAAACAGCCACGCCGGCATATATCAACGCCGTCAACAAACCGGATAGAAAACTGGCTTTCAAAAACCGCCCCCAAAGTTTTTTTAAATTTTCACGATGAATTGCGCCGCCTCTAGGAAAACGCGGACGATGGAAAAGCCCGGCCAAAGCCGTGCCGGGATCCGCCGGCATAAACTTACCGAAACGGCTTGACATCGCGGGCAAAAAAGCCCCCAAAACAAAACCGGAAAGAACAGAAAAAAGCATAAGACATCCCTCCGAAAAAATCTTTAAAAAGCATCAAGGAAACAAATGCTAAAAAAGAAAAAACTAAAAAAAGAAAAAAGCCCTTTTGAAATCAAAAAGGGCTTTTCAAAACACTCCCGCCTACTGAATTTTATCCAAAGCATCCATGGCAATTGATGCAATTTCCCCGGGGACCGGCAACTTCGCAACGCGCCTGACCGGCACCATATATTCACGCACGATATCGTCATCCCTCAATTCAACAACGAGAACTTGCCTGATATTAGCAAAAGTTTCACGCACCCCCGGATTAATATAATCCAGAACAATCGTTTGATCCACACTGCGGTATAAAAGAGCTTGATCCTGCCCGTCATATAAAATCTTCGGCCTTTCGGAGCCGCCCATCCGCGCCTTAATCGCGACCAAAAGCTCCCCTTCGCTGTTTTTCAGTATATCATAATGATTTTCAACTTCTACCATTGCACTCATTATATGACCTTTCTCTTTGACTTCCATATTTCAGGGATAAATCATTTTATGGAAAAAATCCAGCAAAAAATTAATTTCCTTTAAACTATTTTCTATTTGACAACACTCAAAAAAAAAGTTAAAAGCGCTAAAAAATAAGAGTATGATTTTTTCTTTTCCGTCCGGCTTCAAAGCCGGCGTCTTTATGATTGCTTTGGGCAAGTCGTAAAATAGAAAAAAGAAAACGGTTAAATAACGGAGAAACAGATGCCTTTAAAATTTCCTTTGATAGATTTATCAGGCGTAAAAGGTATTTTAATTGACCTGGACAATACACTTTATGACTTTTCGGGAATGAACAGGCGCGCCTCTCGTAAAGCGCACAAACATATAAGAAAATATATTGATTTTGAATCTTTTTTCAGTCAGTACACTTCCCTTTTGAAAAAAAACATGGAAAAAGGCAGGCCCTCCGATCATTCGCGTTTTCAGATTTTTCGCCAAATGCTTGAAGAAAGGAATGTACCGCAGGCATGGGCTTTAGCCGAAAAAACGGAGTCTTCCTTTTGGGACTATTTCATAGGACATATCCGCCCGGACAAAGAGGCTCTCGCCTTTCTAAAAAAAGCAAAAGAGAACAATATACCCGTCTGCCTTGTTTCGGACATGTTCGGAAATATCCAGGCAAAGAAATTGCAAAAAATGAAGCTGGAAAAATATATTGACTTCATTGTCACAAATGATGAGGTCTTTTGCGATAAACCTCATCCGGAAATCTTCCGAAAAGCTTTAGAAAAGCTTAAAATCCAACCAGAAAAAGCCATTATGGTCGGCGACAATCCAATAAAAGATATCCAAGGAGCCGCAGCCGCCAGCATCAAGGGCTATCTTGTGGAAGTCTTACCGAATAAAAATTAATGAATTGAAAATATCAGAAAATTTAAGCGCTTCTCTAAAATGAGGGCGTTCAAAGATTCTGCCGCCTTAGGCGGAAAAAGTAAGGAAATAAAAAAATGAATAATAAAGATACGGAAAGAACATTAAAATACCTGAGTACGGAGCTGGAGAAAATCAAAAACTCCCCTTTTACAAATAAATCTACCCGCTTGTATGACGGAGAAAAAACATGGATTTACGCCCTTGATAAAATAGAAATGGTAAGTATTCCGACCCTCTCTTACATCGGCCTTTTTTCTTATGGGGAAAATGGTGAAATTTCACGAGTTCTTGAATATGATACGCGAAACGAAAAAAAAGACTCCGAAAAAGTTATTTTTGACCGGAGATTTAAAGATTTTAAGCTGAGTGAATACACCATCTGCACACCGGAAGGACAAATAAAAGAAAAACAATTTTTCAACAATCGCGGTGAAAAAAATTTTATTATCCGTTATCTGAAGAAAGGAAAAGAAGTCAGTTTTTATAAAAAAGGGGAGCTGGCTTTAAGAAAAATGCTCTATTCAAATGGTACGGAGGCGGTGCTCTTTTCAAAAGAAAAAGAAAATCCTTCACCGGAGATGAAGGAAAAAACCTTAAATAAAACAACCGAAATATCCGTTATCAAAAAAATAAAACAACCTTTCACAAGAATCGTCCGAAAAATACTCTTGGCCCGTTATTCGGAGAAAGAACGCGAAAGATAAAGAAAAATCCGTCCCCGTTTAGAATATAATCTAAAAAATATAAAGCATATATAATGATAAAAGAAGAATGTTCCATAACAAAACTTGAAAAAGAATTTGAAGGTTAAAAAACAGTCAAAACTACCGAGGGGACTCAGACAGAAGAATATTATCAGAACAATTTCCGCCGATATGACGCCGACGGGAACAGGATCTCCCCCTTAAAGTTTATCGTCCGTATTTTGGAAAGACATGTAAAAAACGGAATAAATCTGAAAAAAACCGCTTGTCTTTAAAAAATAAAAGTGGTACAAAATTTGGGTAAAAAAATATCCATTCCGATTGTTTTTTTACCCCGCCTCGGGAACGGGACGGATATTTTATGGTTTTAACAATTAAATAGAGGTTCAAGTCCATGACAAAATGGGTTTATACTTTTGGAGACGGAAAGGCCGAAGGCCGCGCCGACATGCGTAACCTGCTGGGCGGCAAAGGCGCCAACCTGGCGGAAATGAGCAGTATCGGCATTCCCGTTCCTCCGGGATTTACGATTACGACGGAAGTCTGCACATATTATTATGAAAACAATCACACCTATCCGGCGGATTTAAAAGAACAGGTTTTGACCGCTTTGAAAGAAGTAGAGGAAAAATTGGGCCGCAAGTTCGGCGATGAAGAAAATCCTCTTCTGTTCTCCGTTCGTTCCGGCGCCCGTGTTTCTATGCCGGGTATGATGGATACGATTTTGAACCTGGGCTTGAATGACAAAACCGTCATCGGCCTGGCGAAAAAATCCGGCAATGAAAAATTCGCTTACGACAGCTACCGTCGTTTCCTGCAAATGTATGCGGACGTGGTTCTGGGCGTTCACAGCTCCTTGTTTGAAAAAGTGTTGGACAGGGTTCGCGAAGAAAACGGCTATCAGTTTGACAATCAGATGACGGTTGATCAGCTGAAAGAAGTTATTGCCGAGTACAAAGAAATCTGCGATAAAGAAGGAAAACCCGTTCCGCAGGATCCGTTTGAACAATTATGGGGCGGCATCGGCGCGGTGTTCTCTTCCTGGATGGTGGAAAGAGCCATTTACTACAGAAAGATGAACAACATTCCCGAAACATGGGGAACGGCCGTTAATGTCCAGGCGATGGTGTTCGGTAACTCCGGCGATAATTCTGCGACAGGCGTTTGCTTTACCAGAGACCCGGCGACCGGCGAAAACATTTTCTACGGCGAATACTTAAAGAATGCGCAGGGCGAAGATGTGGTGGCCGGTATCCGCACGCCGCAGCCGATGACAAAAATCGTTAAGGAACGCCGTGGGGTTGACCTTCCTTCCATGGAAGAGGAATTCCCGGAAACCTTTAAACAATTGGACGGCATTCGCCACACTCTGGAACAGCATTACAAAGACATGCAAGACATGGAATTCACTATCCAGGACGGCAAGTTGTGGATGCTTCAGACCCGTAACGGGAAAAGAACGGGCGCTGCGGCTTTGAGAATCGCCGTAGAACAGGCTGAAGAAGGTCTGATTGACAAGAAAACGGCGATTATGCGTTTGGATGCTTCCGCTTTGGATCAGCTGTTGCACCCGATGTTTGAAAAAGGCGCGAAAAGAGATGTTATCGCGAAGGGGCTTCCCGCTTCTCCGGGTGCCGCTGTCGGACAGATTGTCTTCTCCGCGCAGGATGCGGAAAAAGCGAAAGAAGAAGGACGCAAAGTCGTTCTCGTCCGCGTTGAAACTTCTCCGGAAGACATCAGCGGCATGCATGTTTCCGAAGGTATTTTAACGGCCAGAGGCGGCATGACCTCCCATGCGGCCGTGGTTGCCAGAGGTATGGGCAAACCTTGTGTTTCCGGCGTACCCGGTATCAAGATTGACTATGACGCCAAAACCTTGACGGTCGGTGATCTGGTTTTGAAAGAAGGCGATATGCTTTCTTTGGACGGCAGCACAGGCGAAGTCATCAAGGGTGCCATGAAACTGGTGCAACCTGAAATGACCGGCAACTTCGGTAAGTTTATGAGCTGGGTTGACGAAGTGAAATCCTTGGGCGTTCGTACAAATGCTGAAACGCCGATGGACGCGCAAGCGGCTCGTAATTTCGGCGCCGAAGGTATCGGCTTGGCCAGAACGGAACATATGTTCTTTGACCCGAAACGCATTATTCATATGCGCCAGATGATTCTGTCCACAACAGAAGAAGATCGTCGCAAAGCGTTGGATAAGCTCCTTCCGTATCAAAGACAGGACTTCATTGACCTGTTCACGATTATGAAAGGATTGCCGGTAACGGTTCGTTTGTTAGACCCGCCTTTACACGAGTTCTTACCGAACAAACGGGAAGAACAGGAAGAAGTCGCCAAAGAACTGGGTATTTCCGTGGATGTTGTGAGAGCCAGAACGGCGCAGCTGCATGAAGCGAACCCGATGCTGGGCCACAGAGGATGCCGTTTGGGACTGACCTATCCGGAAATCAACGAAATGCAGGCGCGTGCCATTTTTGAAGCGGCGATTGAATTTTCAAAGAAAGAAGGCGTCACGATTGAACCGGAAGTGATGAGTCCGTTGGTAGGTTCCAAAAAAGAGCTGGATATCGCGACAGCGGCCGTAGTTAAAACCGCCGAAGAAGTGATGAAAGAAGCCGGTGTACAGTTAAAGTACCACATCGGTACAATGATTGAATTGCCGAGAGCTTGCGTCGTTGCGGACAAGATTGCCGAAACGGCCGAATTCTTCAGCTTCGGAACGAACGACCTGACCCAGACAACTTTGGGGATGAGCCGTGACGATGCCGGATCTTTCCTGCCCGAATATGTGGCGAAGGGAATTTATGAAAAAGATCCGTTTGCCTCTTTGGATCAGGAAGGTGTCGGCTCCATGGTTAAAATGGCCGTGGAAAAAGGTAAGTCCACCCGCCCGAACATTAAGTTGGGCATTTGCGGCGAACACGGCGGCGATCCTGCCACTGTGAAGTTCTGCCACAACATCGGGCTGACTTATGTTTCCTGTTCGCCGTACCGCGTGCCTATCGCGCGTTTGGCGGCGGCTCAGGCGGAAATTGAAAATCCGAGAAAGAAATAAGAAAATTCTTCAAGGATTTGAAAAAGTCTGAAAAAAAGGGGCGGCTTTTCGGCCGCCCCAATTTTTATAAATCTTCTTTTTCTCTTTTGACTATCTTTCATAAAAAAAGATTTGAAGGCATAAAAGTAATTTTTCAGCTTAAGCCTTAAATTCATTTAAAAGATATGAATAGTTTACGACAAAGCAACAATCCCCTTCCAAAAATAAATATCGGAAGAACAAATATATGCAAAAAACAGCCTGTAGGAAAAGTCATCTCCCTAAAATTCCAGAGAGATAAATACTTTATTTCGTATATTATATCTAAAAAAATTAATCTTGATTATCTGCCGCAACGTTTCAGGAAATGCTAAGAAGCATCCTAAAAAAAACTTTAGCAACAGTAAACGAAAAAGCCATTAAAAATAAAAAGATAATAAACTGATCCAACTTCGTTTTAAGTTGTAAAGAAAACTCTTCTTTAAGTTAAAAATTCCTTTCAAGAACTCTTCTTTATGGAGAAACGTATCTCTGAATGACGAAAACATAAAAAAAACGAATATTTTTACAGATTGGAAAAAGTTAATAAAAATCGTGAGATCATAAAAATTACCTTCTGTTTTATATGTTATGTAAAAGGAAAGAAACTATTAAGATATTCATTTTATTTATCCTTCTTCATTTTTTCTTAAAACAATATTTAAATAGGTGAGTTTTTCAAAAAATACCTTAAATAGTAAAAAATAAAAAATAAAACTTGATAAATAGAATAATTTTTATTATTTTTTAATAAGATATTGGGAGAAATCCAATATTCCAGGCGTAGTAACCTGTTTCATTATAACCGCCCATGGGGGCGGAGTTTGGCGAATAAGGACAAACAAAACTTCCGAATAAACCAAGCTGCTTTATAATGACAGTTACTACTCTCCGCCCGCCT
>CASFRQ010000173.1 GCA_949296785.1 uncultured Alphaproteobacteria bacterium | reverse complement strand
TGGCAATGACAAACATGCCCAGCGCGGCGGAATCAATAAAATCACATTGAGACAAGTCAAAGACAATTTCCTTCTTATCATCTTTTTTTATAAACGAGATAATTTCAAAAAATTTGTCATGGTCCCTGAAAGTAAAAGTTCCTGTCAAAGTAATCAGTGTTTTGTTTTTTTCCGGTTGAATTTTGTAGTCCATTTCGTCCTCCCTGTTGAATTTATTTTCTTATATTTAACTTTCTCCGTCAACTTCTTTTTTCAAAAACGAAGTATCTCGGCGCGCGACCCGCAGCCAACGCCTTTTGCTCGTATCTTGTCGTGGCCCAGTCCGGCGGAGGAAGAAGGCGGTTGTTTGAAACTTCTTTGAAAACCGAGAACTTCGCAACTTCCTGTTCCGTCCAATCGGCATAGATATCTACATCCGTCGCGATAATCAATTGCCCTCCCTCTTTTAAAAGGCGGGCCAAAACCGGTAGGTTTCCCGGACCGATAAAACGCCTTTTTTCATGGCGCGTTTTTGGCCATGGGTCCGGATAAAGAACAAAAATCTTTGAAAACATTCCGTCAGGCAAGTAAGGAAACAACAACCGGATATCTTCGTAAAAAATACGGACATTATCCGTTCTTTGATGAGAAAGGAGCCTTTGCCGAATCTTTTCTTCGTCTTCTTGCCCGTTTTTATGGGCCTGAGTTTTCTCTTCCGTTTTTTCTTTGTAAGAAGGGCCGGCCAGGTGCGCCAAAAGAGAGGCGACACCGTTGACAAAAACTTCCGCGCCGATAAAACCGACATCCGGATGCCTTAAGGCCAATTCCGCCAAGTGCTCGCCGCCGCCAAACCCGACCTCAAGCCAGATTTCTTCCGGTTTGAAAGAGAAAAGCGTTCCTTCTTTCATGCAGGGTAATACTTCTTTCTTTTCCGCTTCTTCCCTTGCATCCGAAGGAAGAGGAATTTGGATTAAAGGCAGCAGATTTTCCAAAAGGGCCAATCGGCTGGCGCGCAGTTTTTTCCCTTTTCTTCGCCCGAAGAATCTTTCCGGCATTATAAAAACTCCTTTTTCAAATCTTTGGCAAACTTTGTTTTTTCCCATGAAAAAGAGCCGTCTTTTTCCGGTTTCCTTCCGAAATGGCCGTAACAGGCCGTTTTTGCGTAAATAGGCTTGCACAAATCCAGTCTGTCCCGGATGCCGGCGGGGGTCAGGTCTATGTTTTTCATGATATATCGCCGCAAAGCCTCCAGAGGGACTTTTTCCGTACCGAAGGCGTTGATATAGAAAGAGACGGGTTCTTTGACGCCGATGGCGTAAGCCACCTGCAACAAACATTTGTCTGCCAGTTTTGCCGCGACAATGTTTTTCGCCAGCCAGCGCATCATATATGCCGCCGATCTGTCAACTTTTGACGGGTCTTTCCCCGAAAAGGCGCCGCCGCCATGGGGTGCCGCTCCTCCGTAGGTGTCTACGATGATTTTCCGACCGGTCAGGCCGGTGTCTCCGACCGGCCCGCCGATGACAAATCGTCCTGTCGGGTTAATGAAAATCTTTGTATCTTTTAATGAAAAGAAAGGAGAAAAGATATGTCTGATGACCTTGGCCGCGATATTTTCAATACTTAAGCGGGGGCAGTCCGGCGTATGTTGGTGGGAAATAACAATTGCCTCAACACCGGAAGGAAGGCCATTTTCGTATCTTAAGGAAACCTGGCACTTGCCGTCGGGAAGGAGAAATGGTGCTTTGCCTTCTCGTCTTTTTTTCTCAATTTCCTCTTCTATTCTGTGGGCGAAAAACAAGGCCGCCGGCATACCGCAAAGGAGGTCGTCTTGCTTTGTGTTACGAGGGGATTTGTACATTTGCGCCGCGGCAAGCTCGTTTGTCGCGTAACCGAACATCAGTCCCTGATCGCCCGCGCCACCGACATCCACGCCTCGCGCAATGTCCGCCGATTGTTGGTGCAAAAGGTTGAGGATGGGTACCGTCCGCCAATGAAAGCCTTCCTGTTCGTAACCGATGTCTTTGATTGTTTCTCGGACGATATGTTCAATTTCTCCTTTTGAAATCATTGCCCGGCAGGAAACCTCTCCCGACAAAACAACTTGGTTTTCTCCCGCCATTGTTTCTATGGCGCAGCGGCAGGAGGGGTCTTTCTCTAAGAAAGTATCCAGCAAGGTATCCGAAATAATATCACATACTTTGTCCGGATGGCCTTTGGCAACAGACTCACTGGTAAAAACATAATTATTCTGCACTTTTATTCCTTTTCCCGTGTGTTTTTTTCGTTCAGTTACGCGTTTTGTTTTATGCTTGTTTCCGGCATTTTTTTAAGACCGAAGAGCAGGTACGGCGTTTAGTTTTCTTCCTCCAGTGTGGACGAAACATGCCAAATGTCCTGCGCATATTGCGTAATGGTTCTGTCCGAAGAGAATTTTCCGGATCTGGTGACATTCAAAAGAGATTTCCTTGCCCAGCCGAGTCGGTCTTTGTAATTTTTGCAGGCTTGCAGTTTTATTTCAATATAAGAGGCAAAGTCTGCCAGCAGCATGTAATAATCGTTAAACATAATGTCTTGAAAAATCGGCTGGAAAATCCCGGGTTCATCCGGACAGAAGAAATTAGAGGCAATGGTGTCCATAACTCTTTTAACTCTCGGATCGGCATTATAATAATCCCAAGGCTTATGAGAACCTTCTTTCTGTTGCTTGGCGACTTCGTCGGCGTTCAAGCCGAACAGGTAAAAGTTTTCGCCGCCGACTTCTTCCCTGATTTCAATATTGGCGCCGTCCAAAGTCCCGATGGTCAAGGCCCCGTTCAACATGAATTTCATGTTACCCGTTCCGGAAGCTTCAAAACCGGCCGTGGAAATCTGTTCGCTGATTTCGGAGGCGGGAAATATCTTTTCAGCAACGGACACTTTATAGTCGGGAATGAAAACAACCTTTATCTGCCCTTTGACCCTCGGGTCATTATTAACGGTTTGGGCAACATTGTTGATAAACTTAATAATCAGCTTCGCCATTTCATAACCCGGCGCCGCTTTTCCCGCAAAGAAATAAGTTTTAGGATGAATAATCTCTTCTCCGTCCTGCACAATCTGCAAATATTCGTGGACAATCGCCAGCGCGTTTAACAGCTGGCGCTTATATTCATGGATACGTTTTGCTTGAACATCAAAAATAGAATCGGTTTCAACGGTAATTCCTGTTTTTTGAGCAATGTATCCTTGAAATTCCTCCTTATTCTGGCGCTTGATTTCCAAAAATCTTTGTAAAAATCGTTCGTCATCAATAAAGGCTTCCAGCTTTCTTAAGTGATTCAGATCGGTAATCCATTCGTCTCCGATATGTGAAGAAATGAAGTTGGATAAAGGTTGGTTGCAGTCCAACAACCAGCGCCGCTGCGTGATACCGTTTGTTTTGTTGTTGAATTTTTCAGGCATCATCTGGTAAAAGTCCGGCACGAGGTTGGTTTCAATCAGTTTCGTATGCAAAGCCGCAACACCGTTGACGGAAAAGCTGCCCGTAATGGCCAGATTCGCCATCCGAACCTTTTTCGTCATACCTTCTTCAATTAGGGACATGCGGGACATCTTCCCAAAATCGCCGGGATAGCGGGTCTGAACCTGTTTCATCAGCCAGTCGTTGATTTCGTAAATAATCATCAAGTGTCGCGGCAGGATTTTTTCAAAGAAAGATACCGGCCATTTTTCCAACGCTTCCGGCAGGAGGGTATGGTTGGTATAGGCCATGGTTCTGGTTGTAATATCCCAAGCTTTATCAAAAGGCAATTCGTGTTCATCCATTAAGATACGCATCAATTCCGCAATAGCCAGTGTCGGGTGTGTGTCATTCAGTTGGATGACGGCTTTTTCGGGAAGCAATTCCAAATTCTGGTGATCTTCAAAAAAACGGCGCAGAATATCGCTGATGGCGCAGGAAACGAAAAAATACTGCTGCATGAGTCTCAGGTAACGACCTGTTTCCGACGAATCGGACGGATAAAGAACTTTGGAAATGGTTTCCACTTTTATTTTTTTCTCCACCGCTTCAACATAATTGCCTTGGTTAAAAATGCCGAAATCCAGATCAGAAGAAGCTTTTGCCGAATAAAGCCGAATATAATTGACGGTTTTGCCTCCAAACCCGACAATCGGCATATCGTAGGGAATGCCGATAATCTCGTCGGCCCCTACAAGAACGGGAACCCTTTGCCCGTTTTTTTCCTGATATTCTATACGGCCGTTGACTTTGACGGTACAGGAACGGTCGCCGCGTTCAATCTGCCACGGGGAAGAGCGATCCAGCCAGGAATCGGCGCTTTCCTTCTGCCAGCCGTTTTCAAATTGCTGTCTGAACAGGCCGAACTGGTAATTGATGCCGTATCCGTATCCCGGCAGTCCCAAAGTCGCCATAGAATCCATGAAACAGGCCGCCAACCGCCCCAAACCGCCGTTACCCAACGCCGGGTCATACTCGCTATCCAGGACTTCTTTTAACGGGATAGGGTTGTCCAATTTGACTTTGTCCAATAGCTGGTACATTTCAAAATTATGCAGGTTGTTTTCTAAAAGTCGTCCGATAAGGTACTCCAAAGAAAGATAATAAATCCTTTTGGTGTCTTTTTCCTGGTGCCGGGCGGCGGTTTTAAACATGCCGTCTACGCAAAAATCCCTGACGGCCAGGGCTAAAGCGGTGAAAAGGTGTTCTTTTGTGGCTTCACGCTCTTGCTTGCACAGGGAGTATTTTAAGTGAAACTTGATGCGGTCGGTGAGCTCTTCAACCGTTATTTTTCTTGTTGTCTTGCCGTTTTGTTCCATGTTTCCCTCTTTAAAAAAGAATGTAAAAAAGATTGCCTTTTCAACTTAAATTTCTTTTAAGATAAAAATATTCCGAAAAAATAGCAACTTTTTTCTTTTTTTTCTCAAATAAAACGGATAAAGTAATATAACTTCTTGCATACGGGATATTTTCTCGTTATGACTGGAAGAGTAAACGGTTTACTTTGAAGACAATGGATAGAGAGTCTCTTATGAAAAAACAAATCATTTCTTTTGCCTGCGCTTGTTTATTAACGGCCGCTTCTTCTGTCAGGGCGGAGGAGCCGCTTTTTTGGAATTTGGACGATGAGGGGAATAAATTGACGATTCCTGAAGAATGCGCCAGTGAAACGGACGCCACCGTTTTGCTTGAAAAGGGATTGTTTCTGTTAAGCCAGTCTGACGGGTCAGAGTGGGGGGCACCGTATTGTCTCTTGTCCTCTGCTTTTTTGGGTAATGTGGAGGCGCAGTTTGCGGTAGCGCAATTATATTACAACGACTCGTTTTTGCCAAAAAACGATATCGCGGCTTATAAATGGGCTCTTTTATCAGCGATCGGCGGTAATAAAGAAGCAGACAAGCTGGGGGTAAAGCTGGAAAAAACATTGACGTCGGAAGATTTGCAGCTTGCAAATGAGTCTTTGACGAAATTGGTTGAGGAGATTCAAAAAGTTTCTTCGCAAAAGATGGAAGATCTGGACAGCAAGCTTTCAGAAGCGAATAAAGAATTGTTTGCTTTGCAGACGGATATTGATGATTTGATGGAATTTGGCATGACTGCCGAAGAGATGCAGATTCCAAATACGCAGGCAAAAGGAGCTTCCAGGGCTCCTCAACGGCAGAACCAGGTGCCGACGCGGACAAATTCCGCGCGTCCTTTAAGAAAAAATGACAAATCCCAGTCGGAACCTATTTTTAATTTCCAGGATGTTTACCGCGGAGAAAGTACTGCGGCGGGCAAGTCGGAGGGAAAATGAAAAAGGCGGGGATGATTCGGGGCTTTTTTTTGCTGTTGCCGCTTCTTTTTGTTGTAACGGTGCATGCTCAGGATGCCTTTATCGCCGGATTTGAAGATCTTCCTTTGATGGAGGGGTTGATTCAAAGTCAGGAGGATAATTTTTCCTTTGACACGATGCAGGGGCGCCTTATTCAGGCAGCCGCTTCCAGCGATACGCTTTCTTTTAAGGAAGTTGTATCTTATTATGAAGAAGTTTTGCCAAACCTTGGATGGCAGATTTCTTCTTACGGTTTTTTTAAGAGAGAGACGGGGGAGCTGTCTATCCAGCTGTTGCAGGAAAAACCTCTTCTTATTCAATTTGAATTAAAAACGAATTAGGTGAATTATGAATTTTAAAAATATTCTCGTTGAAAAACAGGACGCCGTCGGTTTTATCACCTTGAACACGCCCGCTAACTATAATACGATTACTTCCGCCATGGTGGCGGAGGTGGCGGAGGGAGTTTCCTTTTTTGAGGGAGATTCTCAAGTGAAAGTCATTCTTTTGCAAGGAGGAATGGACGCCTTTTCCAGCGGCATGAATTTACAGGAATTAAACCGCCTTTCCGGGGCGCAGAATATGCAGGCGCCTTTTTTTGACGACAAGTGGTTCGCTTTGGGGAAGTGCCGCAAGCCTGTTATAGGTCTGGTTTCCGGGTACGCTTTCGGCGCAGGTCTGGATTTGCTACTGATGTGCGATTTTGTCATCGCGGCGGACACGGCGCATTTCGGCTATCCCGATATTACGGCCGGTCTTGTTTCCGGAACGAACGGATTTGAAAGGTTGGTCCAAAAAATCGGTCCGACAAAGGCGGCGGATATGGTATTGACGGGGAAAGTCATTGATGCGGCTCAAGCGTACGAGTGCGGGCTTATCAGCCGAATGGTCCCTGTTTCTTTACTGGAACAGGAAGGGATGGAAGCCGCTTCAAGAATTTCTTCTTTTTCCGGTCCCGTCTGTGTTTTGGCCAAAAAAGCGCTGCGCCGGGCGGTAAAAGCCGTGCCGAATGTTTCATCGGATTTGTTTGATGCCTGTCTGGGGTTAGAAGATGCACGTGAAGGCATTCTGGCCAGTGTGGAAAAGCGTCCCGCTGTGTTTAAAAACAAATAAAATAGGTTGACTTTTCATGATTTAAGGAGTAAGAGATAACCCTTGAGATTTTTACAATTTATTTTGAACTAATTTTTTAAGGAATACAAATGGCTCATCATATTTCAGCAAAAAAGCGTATCAGACGCAATAAAAAACGGGAAATTATCAACAGCATGCGTTTAGGCGCTGTCAGAACTTCCGTTAAGAAAGTGGAAAAAGCGATTGCCGCCGGCCAGATGGACGAGGCGAAGAAGCTTTTTGTGACGGCGGAATCTCTTATGAGAAAGGCTGTCAATAAAGGCGTTGTCAAGATGAACACATGCGCGCGCAAAGTTTCCAGACTGGCTCAGCATATCAAAAAAATGGCTGTCTAGCCTTTGCCCTTTTAGGTTGCCGTCCGGTTGTGCCGGTGGATGTAGGGGAGGGACGGTTTGGCCTTTGGGAAATAAAAAACAAGAAGCACCTTTCTTCTTTAAGAAGGTGTTTTTTGTTTTAATTTAACTTCCCATTATATTAAGAGGAGAGTAAAAATTCATTGTTTTGCAAGGGGTGCCGGTATTCCTCACCGGGAAGGAAAATATTTTGCTTGTCCAGTTAGATTATATAAGGAAGAGGTAACTGGAATTACAGACTGAATTTTGCCTCATATAAATCGGGTAAATCGTTTTCCATCAAGACAACATCGCCTTCCTGCCCGTTTTTTTGAAGCCAGTCATAGGCAGCCTGAAAACTCGGCATTTCCATTAAAACGGCAGACGCGGGAGCTGTCTCTTTGAAGCCTTTTATAAAAGAGGGGATTCTTTGCGCTTTGACGGCTAAGACAATATCAGCATGAAGACCCGCCAGGCGTCCTGCTTCTTCATGCGCTGAATCATGCAAAGAACCGAGTTCAACCATGCCCGGCGTGATAAGAATGCCGCGGCCGGTTTTTAAAGTGCCGAGCAGTTCCAACGCAGCTTTAAATCCCGTCGGGTTGGAATTGTAAGCGTCATCTATTAAAATCCGATTTTCTTGTTTCTTGACCTCCAATCGGTGCGTAATCTGCGGTAGGGTTTTTAAGGCGGCTTGAATCGTGCTGGCAGGCATGCCGAGTTTTAAGGCCGCTTCAACGGCTAATCCAATGTTTTGCGCGTGATGCAGGCCGAAGACGGGGGCAAAAAGAGGAATGATTTCGTTTCCTTTGTGAAAAAGGAAAGACAAACCATCTTTGGTTTGCTTAATATCGGAGATAAAATCTTCCCTTCCTTCGGGAGTGCCGAATCGGGTTATCAATGTTTCATAAGCGGTCGGAATGAATTTTTCCTCTATTTGTGTTGTGTTGACAATCAAAAAACCGCCGTTTTTCTGAATAAAGGGAGCCAGTTCAAATTTAGCTTCGGCAATCGCTTCTTGTGTTTTAAACCGTTCATAGTGTGCGTGCCCGATGGCGGTTACAATCCCGTGTTTCGGTTCTAAAAGTTCACAGACTTTTTTTATAGACCCTTTTCTGTAAGCGCCGACTTCGGCAACAAAAAACTTATGAGCAGGCGTCAAATAAGTTTGAATCATCCGGCATAAGCCCATCATCGTGTTGATGCTTCCCGGCGTCCAATAGGTGGGAGCTCCGGCAGAGAGAATATGTCCCAGGATATGCTTGACGGAGGTTTTTCCGTAAGAGCCCGTGACGGCAATCACGACCGGATTGATTTCCCTCATTTTCTTTTTAGCCAAGCGGATATATTTGTTCCGAATGGATTTTTCCAAAGGAAAAAGCAATAAGTTGGCCAAAATCATCAAAAATGGCAAAAATTGGATAATTAAAAAAGCCGTTATCAAAACGGGCAGGGATTTTTCAATCTGTCCGCCGAGGAGAAGCGCCAAAAAAGCGCTGACGCCGTATAAGCAGGAGGCTCTGCGGGTAAATACGACTTTTTTCTTCGCGCTTTTGAGAAAAGAGTTTTCCCGCCAGGCAAAAAACGCCAGAATGAAAAACAATCCCGCTTTTGTCCAAGGGACGAAGTAAACTGCCGCCATTAACAATAAAAGGCAAGCGGACAGTTTTTTATCCACCAGGCGGTTTTGCCGAAAAATATATTTGAAAAAACGCAGGGAATTATATTCTTCCTGTTGAAAAAACAAAAGCAAGACTTTCAATCGTGAGAGGCAAAATCCGGCCAAAGCCAGAAGCATCAGGTTTTCAAGCATTTTTTTCTCCTTTTATTTTTTTATATTTACGCGCATCGCTTTGGGCGGTTTTCTGTCTTTTGTGTTTTCCGGCGCTTTTGAAACTTCTTCTTTTTTTCCGCCTTATGCTTCCGACCGGTATTTCTCCTTTAAAAAAGAATCTATTAGAAACGCCGTTTGGCGTTTACCTTCAAAAATCAAACTGAAATGATCTTGGTTCTTTAAGACGGAAAGTACCGCCTGAGGAATGCTGTTTTTATAAATTTCCCCAAAATAAGCGGGAGCGGCGGTATCCTTCTCCCCGTAAATCAGGCGGACGGGACATTCTATTTCTTTGGCTGTTTGTTCCAGATTTTCGTTAACCGTCTTAACAAATATGCTGCGCATGATACCTTTTGCCGCTCTATAGTCACGGCTGCCAAACTGCATTTTGTTGAAAAAAGGCAGTTTTTTTGAGATTTTTGCAAACCGGCGCATGAAAAAAGCTTTTATTTTATAAGGAAAACTGTGTTTTAAAGGCAAACCGGCGCTGCACAGCCTGCACCTTTTCAAACAATTCTTTGTCAACGATTGCCGGATGATGGTTGGGAATAATGAACCACTTGTCCCGATCCTTC
>CASFRQ010000172.1 GCA_949296785.1 uncultured Alphaproteobacteria bacterium | reverse complement strand
TTGTTTGTTTTTTATTATTTTTGAACTTAAGTTAAGAAAAGGAAAAGAAAATGGCTACGCCGAAAAAGAAAACATCACAGTCTCGCAAAGGAATGCGCCGCTCTCATGACGCTGTTTGCGCCAGCTCTTTCGTTGAATGCCCGAATTGCGGTGAAATGAAGCGTCCGCACCATGTTTGCGATAGTTGCGGCCACTATGGCAAAAAGGAAGTGCTTGTTTCCGCTTCCAAATCCGAAGAATAGTTTGAAATAAGAGAAAGCCTCAGTCATGCTGGTCATCGCGGTTGACGCTATGGGCGGGGACAACGCCCCGGAGTCCGTGATAGCGGGGGTTAAACTCGTCCAGAAAGAAAATCCGGATGTTTTTTACTTGCTTTACGGTGATGAAAAAAAGATTCTTCCTCTGACAAAAAAATACAGGCTGGATGAATCTATGTTCAAAATTTATCATACGGAGGCCGTCGTTTCCATGGATGAAAAGCCTTCCGTAGCGTTACGGACAGGCCGAGAAAGCAGTTTGTGGAAAGCGATTTACGCCGTTCGTTCCGGTGAGGCCCAGGCGGTGATTTCCGCCGGCAACACGGGGGCTTTGATGGCGATGAGCAAAATCTGCTTTGGTATGATTGCCAATGTGGATCGTCCGGCAATTGCGGTTGTCATGCCGACATTAAAGGAGGACTGTGTCGCTTTGGATTTGGGGGCAAATGCGGAATGCAATGCTTCCAATCTGGTGGATTTTGCGATTATGGGGCATGTTTTTTATCAGATTCTGTATAAAAAGGAGCATCCTTCCATCGGGCTTTTGAACATCGGTTCTGAAGAATCCAAAGGGCGTGACGAAATCAAAGAGGCTGCCAATACCTTGAAAAAACTCGGCAATCGTTTTAATTATCATGGTTTTGTGGAAGGAAACGATATCGGCATCGGGACGGTGAATGTGTATGTGTCGGACGGGTTTTCCGGCAATGTTTCCTTAAAAAGCATTGAGGGAACTAGTAAGTTGATTATGGGGATTTTAAAGCGGGCTTTCAAAAGTTCTGTCTTGGCAAAGATAGGCCTATTGTTTGCTTTGCCTGCTTTGAAAAAAATAAAAAAAACCGTGGATACGCGCAGATACAATGGCGCTATGATGCTGGGTTTAAACTCTTTGTGCGTAAAAGCCCATGGTAATTCGGATCCGTTTGGCTTTTCTTGTGCTTTAAGAAGAACGATAGATTTGGTCAGACATAATTTGTGTGACGAAATCCGCCGCCATATGGAAGAAGTTGTTTTTGAAATGGAAGCGCGAGATGAAGAAGAGGCGTCTCAAAAGCGTCATTCTTTGTTAAAAGAGTAAAATTCCAGTTGTGATTTTAAGAATAAAAAAGGGAAACCTGGATAAATGTTTCATGCCGTTTTAAAAGGAATCGGTTCGTATTTGCCGGAAAAAATTCTGACTAATGACGATTTGTCCAAAATGGTTGAGACAAATGATGCCTGGATTACGGAACGAACGGGAATTAAACAAAGGTATATTGCCGCGGAGGGTGAAAAAACATCCGATTTGGCTTATCAAAGTGCGGTGCTTGCTCTTGAAAACGCCGGTATGAAGGCGCAAGATATTGATTTAATCGTTTTGGCGACAACTTCCCCGGATGAGAGTTTTCCGGCGACGGCGGTTAAAGTTCAGGCGATGTTGGGTAATACGACGGGGTTCGCTTTTGATGTGCAAGCGGTGTGCTCCGGTTTTTTATACGCTTTGTCCGTGGCAAACAGCATGATTCGGGACGGATCTGTCAAGACGGCTCTGGTTATTGGCGCGGAAACGATTTCCAGGCTGGTGGATTGGACGGACAGAGGAACATGCGTTTTGTTTGGCGATGGCGCCGGGGCGATTGTTTTGGCTCGGTCCGAAGAAGAAAAAGCGGATGGTGTTTTGGATGTTCTGTTGTACTCCGATGGAAGGCACTACGATTCTTTAAAAACATCGGGAGGTATTTCATCTACACAGACAACCGGCTTTATTCAAATGCAGGGACAGGAGGTCTATAAGCAGGCTGTTCATTGTCTTTCAAATGCAGGAAAGGTTATTTTGGAAAAGAACGGTTTAACATCGGAAAATGTGGATTACTTTGTTCCGCACCAGGCAAATGTTCGGATTATAGATTCCGTGATGAAAAAACTTGGTATACCGGAAAATAAAACGATTTTGACTTTGGATAAAGTCGGTAATACTTCCGCCAGTTCTATTCCTATTGCTTTGGATGACGGTTTTAAAAGCGGGAAAATTAAAAAGGGAGATTTGCTTTTGCTTGTGGCAATGGGTGGCGGCTTTACCTGGGGCTCCTGCCTTTTAAGATATTAACGGTTTGCGGGCGGGAATATGATTTAAAAATTCACTCTTGAAAAAGGGGGGGATTTTTTTTAAACTAAATTAATCTGAATGGAATCTCAAAATGGATAAAACGATGAAAAAGCTTGAAAATGTGACGCGCGGTGTTTTGGCACAGGCTTTATATGAAAGGGTCGGCTTTTCGTTTGCTGATTCCAGCCGTTTTGTGGATGAGATTTTTGATGAAATCTCAAATGCTTTTTTGCGGGGAGAAGATGTTAAAATTACTTCTTTCGCGACTTTTAAAGTAAAAGAAAAATCCAAACGCGTCGGCAGAAACCCGAAAACCAAGGAGGAATATCCTATTTCGGCGCGCAAGGTTGTGACCTTTCATCCTTCTTTGAATTTGAAGGATTTTGTAAATTCGGAAGAAAAAGAATGAAATCCGAAACAGCGCTTTTAACAATAAAAGAGGCTTGCGAAAAGCTGGAATTGCCACCGCATGTTTTAAGGTTTTGGGAATCTCAGTTTGAGCAATTGAAGCCGCAGAAGCGTTTAGGCCGACGTTGTTATTCTCAGGAAGACCTTCGTCTTTTGCAGGATATTAAATTTCTTTTGTATGGAAAGGGACTGACAATCAAGGGGGCCCAGCAAGTGTTTGCCAAAAAGCCGGACAGGCAGGCTCAGCTGGAGGAAAAAAATCAAGAAGATTTTGTTCGTTCTGTTCGTGAAGTGATTGATTTTTTGGCGCCTTATGCCGAATAGTTTTAAGGATTAAAGTATGTTTTTATCTGAAAGGGAGGCCTTTGAAATTTTTGAAGAGGTCATTTCTCTCAGAAACAAAAGTGATAGTCCGTTTACGAAGAGTATGGAGAAAACTTTCCGGGAGCATAGCCGGAGTGTGGCTGATAACGCCGCCTTGATTGCGTCATATGTCCCTTCTTTGGATAAACAAGAGGCATATGCTTGCGGTTTACTGCATGATGCCGGTCGGTTAAACGACGAATATGTTTTTGACGGGAAGTATCATTTCCATGCTTTGGAAGGATATTATTTTTTAAAGAAAAAATGTCCGAGGTATCCTCAATTGGCTCAAACGGCTTTATTACATGAGCTTCTTGCAAAAGATAAGACTTTTTTTAAAGGTCGGATATACAGAAAAAGATATTAAGGAGGATTTCTTTTTTTTCTAAAAGAGGGTATATACGGATATAATTATTTATTATCTTGTGCAATATTACAATAATCTGCGAAAAAAACTGAATGATAGAGGAAAGATTTCAGGCGATTTTTAAGCGGCGCAGTCTAGATTTCCAAAAATTTGGGAAAATCTGAAGATTCTGAACGCTGTAAAGAAAAAGTTTGATGTTTGGGCAGGTAAAGATATTTATGAAATTTTGAAAATTCATTAAAATTTAAAAGAAAAAGCTTGAGGTTTAAGACATTTTCGTATATATTCTTTTGCGGAAACGGAGCGTAGCGCAGTCTGGTAGAGTATTTGCATGGGGTGCAAAGGGTCGTGGGTTCAAATCCCGCCGCTCCGACCAGTTAGGAAGAACGCCTTTTGGCGTTCTTTTTTTTGTGTTTAAAGAAGGGAGTTGAACCCACGGGAAGTGGGTTCGGGCGCAGATTTTAGGCAGACGGAGGATGCCGATATGCGCCAGCATAAAAATCAAGCGAAAGGGTCCCGTTTAAAACGGGAATATCAATATCCCGCCGCTCCGACCAAGTTAAGTCCTTGTTTTTCAAGGACTTTTTTGTTTTCTTTACGAAAATTTTTTGTTTTTTCCTCATTGATTCTATTTAATATTTTTTTAATTTTCGTAAAAAATAAAAGGGGAATTTTCCCCTTTTTGCCGATTCTTTTTTTCTGTTTTTCCTATTTTTTTCTACTTGTTTTTTTCTACTTGTTTTTTTCTTCTTCTTTCAATCTTCTTTTAAGGGCTTCTATTGCCTGCTTGGGAGTATTTTGCCTGTAAATTGACAGGTTTGTCTGTTCTTGCGTATGGCCGAGAATTGTCATGTTTTGCCCGACGGAACTTCCCGATTCGTAATATGCCGTACTGGCGCTGTTACGAGTTGCCTGAAAAGACAGTCCCGTTAGTCTTTCATCCATTTTTCTTATTTTTTGAAAATGCTTTTCAAATGTTTTTTGGGTGTATTCTTTTCCTTTTCTTTGCCGGAGAAGTTTCCCGGTGCGATTTTTTATTTCTTCATAAAGTTCTTTCGGAACAGGGGCGTAAGATATCACTCCCCGTCCTTCTGTTTTATGAGGCATAATCTCAAAATAAGCCATTCCTTCTTTTGTTTTTAATTGTTCCATTGTGAGAGACAAAATGTCCGCCGGCCTTTGACCCATGTAAAAGTTAAGACATATCGCCTCCGGCTCTCCCCGCAAACAAGAACCGAAATTTTGTTTATAAGGGCTTTCTTTACCGTTTTGAAGGGAAAGTAAAGAGGAAAGAAGTTTTTTCGTTAAAGAGGCTCTGTTGGCCATCAGGTTTGAAAATCGGAAAATCATTGAAAAACAATAAAATAGTACGGTTTTAAAGAAAGCATCGCGTCTGTTAGGTGCAGGTGTGGTGTAATGGAGGCTTTGTATCATTTCAATCCCGAAGAAGCGGAATCTCTTCCTGAAAAAAACAGAGTGAAAATAAGAACGCTGTCTTATGTCAAAATAAAAAATTTTTATCCTCTCCTCATTATAATTGCCCCCATCAGTAAAAAGGGTTTCTTTCATTTTTCCACATATCCTGTTTTTTCGGATTACGCCTTTTAATAAAGCAATATCCCGGAAAGAAGTTTGAAAAAGACAAAACAAAAAATATTTGACAAAAAAATATTTTAAAACTATATTCGTTATATCAGGATTCGTTATATCAGGTGTTCGGAGAAAAAATATGAAAAAGAAAATCAGAAAAAAATATACGGAAGAGATTGTTAAAGTCGGTAATTTAATGTACGACACAATTGGTGGTTATGTCTCTGAAACGGTTTACTATTTTTCCAAGGGAGACTTGCTCAGGTTTCGGACGGATCCTTTCTTCAGAAGGAAATATTTGGAAGCATTGAAAAATCCGTACGAAACGGAAGCGGGGAAGATTTGGGATGAGAGTGGAAAGTCTTTGCTGGATGTGGCAATAGACTATAATGACAAAAAGGCTTTTGATATTTTTTTGGAAAAAGGGGTGCTTTCTCATCGTGTTTTGGAAAGGGCTTTATTTTCTTCTTTAAGGGAAGACCGCGTTGATTTTATGCGAGCTCTTTTGGAAAAAGGAGCGGATATTAACGGAAGCAGTGGTTTTTATAGCCCTGTTTTTATGGAGGCTCTGAAAAAAGACAAGGATAAATTCCGGTTTATTTTAAACAGGCCGGAATTGAAAATAGATTTAAATAAATTTGAAAAAGAAAATGGATTTTCTTATTGCGTCAAAGAGATG
>CASFRQ010000171.1 GCA_949296785.1 uncultured Alphaproteobacteria bacterium | reverse complement strand
ATTCTTTTTCATAGAGTGAAGAGTGGATGTTGTTGCTTTTGAAAAAAATGGTAGAAAACAAAAAACGGTTTTTCCTAAAAAAGGAGGCCGTTTTTTTATGGGTGACCTTGACTTGGTTTTTGCTTCTTTTTTGTATGGATATGGTGTTTTAAGTATTTTAAAAACAATAAATTGTATGAAAGGGAAGAATATTGTGTTGTTCATAAAAATAATAAAAGGTGTATAATATAAATCTATTGTTCTTCGGTAGCTAAAGAGATTGCAAATTCTTTTTGATTGCGATTCTGTTGGAAGAAGAGAAGGGCTATTCATTTTTTATTTCCTTTTTTGCAGGAAAGTTTGAAGAAATAATATTTATCTTGCAAGTCTTATTTTCCTCAGCTAAAATGCAAATACCTTTTAACCCCTATAATATAAGGAGATAAATATATGACTCAAATTCATCCCTCATCCGTGATTGATCCGAAAGCGCAAATTGATGAAGATGTTAAAATCGGGCCGTTTTGCACGGTCGGTCCTCATGTTGTTTTGAAAAAAGGCGTGGAACTGATTTCCCATGTCGTTGTTGACGGATATACGGAAGTGGGCGAAAGAACGCAGGTTTACCCCTTTGCCACTCTCGGTATGCTGACCCAGCATAAATCCAGCCACTCTCCGGACGCTCGTCTGGTTATCGGTTCGGATAATATTTTCAGGGAGCATGTCACAGTTCATGTCGGTTCTCCGGTGGACAATATGATTACGATTATCGGTAACAGAAATCTTCTTTTGGTCGGTTCCCATGTTGCGCACGACTGTATTTTGGGTGATGATATCGTTATGAGCAATTGCGCTACCCTGGCCGGACATGTGAAAGTTGGCAATTTCGCGATTATTAGCGGGCTCAGCGCAGTGCATCAGTTTACCCGCATCGGTGAGCATGCCATGATAGGGGGAATGACCGGCGTGGAAAGAGATGTAATTCCGTACGGTATGGTTATCGGTAACCGCGCACATTTGGAAGGATTGAATCTGGTCGGTTTACGCCGCAGAGGATTTGATAACGCGCAGGTTTTGGAATTGATGGGCGCTTATAAGGAATTATTTGACACTTCCGACGAGGTAGCTTTGAGAGACAGAGTTGTCGCGGTAAAAGATGCCTATCCTGAAAATCCTTTGATTCAAAATGTGATTAACTTTATTCAGTCGGAAACAAAGCGCCAGTTGTGCATGCCGGAAAAGAAGGCTTAATCCTGTATGAAACCTATCGGACTGGTCGCGGGCTCGGGAAAGATTGTCGGGCAGGTTTTGAATGAAGCCAAAGCTCAAGGGAAGGAAGTTTTTGTCGTGGCTTTAAAAGGTCATGCGCAGGAAGAGTTCCTTCCCGAGGGCATTCCATGTGTGTGGATACGCCCGGGGGAGGCGGCGAAAGGTTTTGACGCTCTTCATAAAGCAGGCGTGGAGCAATTATGTTTTATCGGCGCGGTCAGGCGTCCTTCTTTGGCGGAACTGCGGCCGGATTGGCGCGCTGCAAAATTCTTTGCTAAAGTCGGTGTTTCTTTTTTGGGCGACGATGATTTACTTAAATGCGTTTTAAAGGAAATGGAGGCGGAAGGTTTCCAGGTTGTCGGCGTGCATGAGGTATTGCCTTCCCTGTTAGCAAAGGAAAAGATCTATACGAAGAAAAAACCTTCCAAAGAAGATTGGATTTCCATAGAAAAAGGCATGAAGGTGGCGAAGTCGTTGGGTGCTTTGGATGTCGGGCAGGCTGTTGTCGTCCAAAACGATTTGATTTTAGCGGTGGAAGGGATTGAAGGGACGGATGCCCTTATTCAACGTTCAAAAGCACTTCATCGCAAAGGAAAAGGCGGTATTTTGGTTAAAGCCTGTAAACCGCAGCAGGAAAGAAGGATGGATTTGCCGACCATCGGCGAAAGGACTTTGCTGAATATGAAAGAGGCAGGGTTGCGCGGCGTTGCCGTGGAGGCCGGCTCTTCTCTTATCGCTGATGAGGCGGAAACTGTTAAACTGGCGGATAAGCTTGGGCTCTTTGTAGCAGGATATGTTTTTAAAGGGTAATTCGTAAAAATAGGAAGCAATAAGGGGAAAAGGTGGAAAAATGGCATGTTTCCTGAAAGAGGCTTTTTTTCAAACGGGCGGTGAAACGGTATTAGCTTTTCGCGACGCGGCGATAAAAGGGCTTTTTGATGTTCAAGGAAGAGATAGCGCCGGTGTAAAAAACAAATTTCCCCTTTACAGCGAAGGTAGGAATATGTCTTTAGGAAACGAAATGCCGTTGGTGTTTGTTTCCGGTCTTCAGGAAGAAGGTGCGGGAAGAGAAAAAGAAAAGTCCGAAACGGAAAAAAAAGGTGTGAGTTTTTGTGATATAGAGGGGTATCTCGGGGCCGGGTATGTACGCTTCAGTATAATGCCT
>CASFRQ010000170.1 GCA_949296785.1 uncultured Alphaproteobacteria bacterium | reverse complement strand
CAAAAAGCTGGAATTGGTCGGCGTCGGTTTTAAAGCGCAGGTTGCCGGTAATAACCTGAAAATGTCCTTAGGCTTCAGCCATGATGTGGACTATAAGCTGCCTGAAGGGGTGAAAGCCGCGTGCTCTTCCCCGACGAATATTGAAATTTCCGGTATTGATAAAAGACTCGTCGGGCAGGTTGCTGCCGAAATCAGAGCTTTCAAACTGCCGGAACCCTACAAAGGAAAAGGGATTAAGTACGAAAACGAATATATCTTCCGTAAAGAAGGTAAGAAAAAGTAAAGGCAGGGAATTATGAACAGTTCTGATATTAAATTTGAACGGCGCAAATCGCGGACAAGATATGCCTTGAGGCAGAAAGCCGCCGGGCGTCTGCGTCTGAGCGTTTATCGTTCTGAGAAAAACATCTATGCGCAGGTTATAGATGACAAGGCCGGGAAGACTCTGGTTTGTGCTTCTTCTTTGGAGAAGGAGCTCAAAGCAAAAGGTTCCACGGTTGCCGGTGCTGAGATTGTGGGCAAGGCTGTTGCCGAGCGCGCGATGAAGGCCGGGATTAAAGAAGTTGTCTTCGACAGAGGCGGATATATTTATCACGGACGCGTCAAAGCGTTGGCCGATGCCGCCCGCGAAGTTGGTTTATCTTTCTAGGGAACAGAAAAAATGGTTACAAAAACAGATGGTCGTCGGAAAGATGACAAAAGGCGCGACGCGGAAGACGGCAGAGCCGAGAAGGAAGAGCTCGTTGAAAGACTCGTCCATGTGAACCGCGTTTCCAAAACAGTAAAAGGCGGCCGGCATATTTCTTTTGCGGCTTTAGTGGTCGTCGGAGACCAAAAAGGACGTGTCGGATTCGGTTCCGGCAAAGCGAAAGAAGTTCCGGAAGCCATTCAGAAAGCGACGGAATCGGCCAAAAAGAATATGATTCGCGTTCCTTTAAGGGAAGGCAGAACTTTGCACCATGATGTAACGGGCAAGTTCGGCGCCGGAACGGTTGTTTTGAAAACGGCCGTCCCCGGAACGGGAATTATCGCCGGCGGTTCTATGCGCGCGGTTTTTGAAACGATGGGGATTCAGGACATTGTGTCTAAGTCCATCGGGACTGCAAATCCGCATAACATGATTCGCGCGACTTTTGACGCTTTGAAACATATCAATTCCCCGCGCATTGTCGCGACCAAAAGAGGCAAAAAGGTCGGGGATATTGTCGCGCGTCGCGACGGTGCTTTGAAAGGCGTTCAGGTAAAGGAGACGCAAGATGGCGAAAAGTAAAAAAACAATCACTGTCAAACAGACGGGAAGCGTTATCGGCCGTCCTGACAAGCAGGAAAAGGTTCTGCGCGGGCTGGGGTTAAAGAAAATCGGTCAGACGAAAGTCTTGGAAGATACGCCGGCTATCCGCGGCATGATTGCCAAAGTTTCTCACTTGGTTGAAGTTACAGAGGAATAAGATTATGAAACTGAATGAAATTCGTGACAATGAAGGGGCCAGAAAGTCCCGGACGCGTGTCTGCCGCGGCATCGGCTGCGGAAAAGGAAAGACGGGCGGCCGTGGCATGAAAGGTCAGAAGTCCAGAACCGGCGTGGCGATTAACGGTTTTGAAGGCGGACAGATGCCTATTTACCGCCGCTTGCCGATGCGCGGGTTTAAGAATCCGTCCAGACTGAATTTTGTTGAAATCAATCTGGATCGTATTCAGGCCGCTCTGGATGCCGGTTCTTTAAGCGCCGACAAAACGGTTGACGCCGTCGCTTTGATGGAAGCCGGCCTTATCCGCAGAGCTAAGGATGGCGTACGCCTCTTGGGCCAAGGCGAATTAAAGGCTAAAATCAACGTCTGCGTAGCGGGCATTTCCAAGTCTGCCAAAGAAGCCGTGGAAAAATTGGGCGGTTCCGTGACTATCATGGCGCCTGTCTGCGATGAAAAAGACGCTGACAAAAAAGCGGAATAAGTAAAATAAAAACAGGACAAGACCGGGAGAGAATTGAATATGGTTGCAAATATGGATTTTGTGGAAGCGTTTTCTAAAGCAAAGGATTTGCATAAGCGCATGTGGTTTACTTTAGTCGCTTTGATTGTTTTCAGATTTGGAACCTATATTCCTCTGCCCGGGATTGATCCTGATATTTTAAAAGAGATTTTTGACAGGAATTCCAGCGGTATTTTAGGGATGTTTGACGCGTTTGCGGGTGGCGCTCTGCAAAGAATGACGATTTTGGCGCTCAACATTATGCCGTATATTTCCGCGTCTATTATTATTCAGCTGGGGGCATCCATTTTTCCGGCGATGATTGCTTTGAAAAAAGAAGGGGCGACCGGCCAGCGAAAGATGAACCAGTGGACAAGATACCTGACGGTGTTGATTACCATTTTGCAGGGATACGGGTTGGCGATTGCGATTGAGAAAATGACCAATTCCGCTGGTCATTCCGCCGTGATTATGGAAAATATCGCTTTATTCCGCTTGATTACGATTGTGTCTTTGCTGGGCGGCACGATGTTTGTCGTTTGGTTGGGCGAGCAGATTACGCAACGCGGCGTGGGCAACGGTTCTTCTTTAATTATTACCATCGGCATTATTTCCGGGCTTCCTTTGGGATTTGCCCAGATGTTTGAGTTGGTCCGCGTCGGTCAGCTGTCCGGTTTGGTTGTCCTGGGTGTTCTGGCATTGATGTTTGGGTTGATTTACCTGGTTGTCATGGTAGAAAGGGCTCAAAGAAGGATTGTTATCCAATATCCGAAGAGACAGCAGATTCGCGGTATGTATAACGCGGATATGTCCCATTTGCCGTTAAAGATTAACCCGACGGGCGTGATGCCGCCGATTTTTGCCAGCGCTTTGTTGCTGTTGCCGGTTTCTATTATTCGTTTTTCCGCCGAAAGCGGAGCCGATTCCGGATGGATGGCTTGGTTATCTTCGGCTTTAACTCATGGGCAAACGGCTTATGTGGCTTTGTATGCTCTTTTAATTGTCTTTTTTACTTTCTTCTACACGGGGATTGTTTTTAATCCGGAAGAAACAGCAGACAATCTGAAGAAGTACGGCGGTTTTGTCGCCGGTATTCGTCCGGGAAAAAGCACGGCGGAATATTTGGATTATGTAATTACGAGGCTGACGGTGCTGGCGGCCGTTTATTTGGCCGGTATCTGTGTTTTGCCGGAGATTTTGATTTCCAAACTGTCCATTCCGTTCTTTTTGGGCGGGACGACTTTGCTGATTATGGTAACGGTTATTATGGATACGGTTACGCAGGTTCAGTCTCAGTTGCTGGCTTATCAGTATGAAAGCCTTTTGAAGAAAACAAAAATGAAAGGGCGTTTGTAAAATGACCATTAAAAATCATATAGTCATGATGGGCCCTCCGGGCAGCGGAAAAGGGACGCAGGCGCAGATTCTTCAGGCTCGTTTGGGAATTCCGACTTATTCCGTCGGGGAAATGCTTCGTCGTGTTTCCGCGGAGGATACGGAGTTGGGGCGAAAAGTAAAGGCTTTAATTGATAAAGGGTCTTTGGTTCCGGATGAGGTGTCCAGCGAAATCGTCGCCCATACGATGAAGACGCGAGATGTTCATGAAAAAGGGTTTATTTTGGACGGTTTTCCGAGAAGCTTGGGCCAGGCGGAAGCTTTGACCCGTATTTTGGAAGAAGAAGGGCTTTCTTTGGATGTTGTTTTGCTTCTGGAGGTTCCGGACAATTTTATAGAAGAAAGAATTATCGGACGGTACGCGTGCGCTCGTTGCGGTTCTATGTACCACGGTAAGTTTAATCCGCCGAAAGCGGGCGATGCCTGTGATGTTTGCGGCGGAAAAGAGTTTGTGCGGCGCGCGGACGACAATCTTGAAACGGTGCAGAAAAGGTTGGAAATTTATCGTGCCGTGACCATGCCGGTTATTCCTTATTATGAGGAAAAAGGGCTGTTAGTGAGTGTTGATGGGTCCGGTCCCATCAATGTGGTGAGTGAAAAGATAAAAAAAGTGGTTGGCGGATAGAGTAGTTCTTGACAAAGGCGAGAAAGTTTATTAAACTGCCCGCCTTGAGAATTGCGAAACAGCCGTTCATTTTTTTTACTAATGAAATAGATGGAGAAAAACCTTGGCACGTATAGCAGGTGTAAACATTCCGACGAACAAGCAAGTCTGCATAGGCTTGACATATATTTATGGAATCGGTCGGGCAAAGGCAAAAGAGATCTTGGATAAAGCGGGTATTGCCGAAAATAAGAGGGTGAACGATTTATCCGATGACGAAGTTTTGAAAATCCGCGAAATCATTGACGGCGGGTATCATGTGGAAGGCGACCTTCGCAGAAAGGTGGCTTTGGATATCAAACGCCTGATGGATTTGGGGTCATACAGAGGGTTGCGGCATCGTAAAGGGTTGCCTGTCAGAGGACAGAGAACGCATACGAACGCCCGCACGAGAAAAGGTCCTGCAAAACCGATTGCGGGAAAGAAGAAAGCTGTTTAATTTTTGATTTAAGAAGGGAACATTAAAGTTCATGGCTAAAGCAGGTAAAACGGCGGCGGCTCGCGTTGTAAAGAAACGCCGCGAAAGAAAGAACATCACCTCTGGCGTGGCTCATGTGAGTTCTACATTCAATAATACGATGGTAACCATTACCGATGCTCAGGGAAATACGATTTCCTGGTCTACGGCGGGGGCTCAAGGGTTTAAAGGTTCCAGAAAATCTACGCCGTACGCGGCGCAGGTGACGGCGGAAGACGCCGGGCGCAAAGCGGCCGAGCACGGAATGAAAACGATTGAAGTTCTGGTCAGCGGGCCGGGCTCGGGTCGTGAATCGGCTTTGAGGGCTTTGCAGTCCGTTGGTTTTGTCATCACTTCCATCAGGGATGTGACGGCGATTCCGCATAACGGATGTCGTCCTCGTAAACGCCGCCGGATGTAATCCTTATAAGGGGTTTCATTCGTCGTCCGGGCCAGCGGTTGGGACGGGCTTTTTAGAATGGGGAAGCTTGACTTCCCGGGATAAAAGTCTTAGGTAAAAGTAGGAGTTTACTCGTGATACAGAAAAATTGGCAGGAATTGATTAAGCCGTCCACTTTGAAGGTGGAACAAATTGAGAACGGCCGTAAAGCGACGATTGTTGTGGAGCCTTTGGAAAGAGGGTTCGGACTGACATTGGGAAACGCGCTTCGCCGGGTTTTGCTTTCGTCTTTGCAGGGCGGAGCGGTGAACGCGATTAAGATTGACGGCGTTTTGCATGAGTTTTCGTCAATTCCGGGTGTCCGCGAAGATGTGACGGACATCGTTTTGAATATTAAGCAATTGGCTTTGAGGGTTGACGGCGACGGGCCGTACAGAATTTATCTGAAAGCGAACGAAGCCGGCGAGGTGAAGGCCTCTCAGATTGAGACGAATCAAAGCGTGGAAGTTTTGAATCCGGATTTGGTTATCTGCACTTTGGATAAAGACGCTTCCATCAATATTGAGATGATTGTCGGAACGGGCAAGGGATATGTGCCGGCCATTCAGAACAAGCCGGAAGACAGCCCGATCGGCCTTATCCCCGTGGATTCCATTTACAGTCCTGTTTTACGGGCTGTTTACAAGGTTTCCAACGCGCGTGTCGGACAGAAAACCGACTATGACAAATTAACTTTAACGGTGGAGACTAACGGCAGCGTTTCTCCGGAGGACGCGGTTGCTTTGGCGGCGCGTATTTTACAGGAACAGTTCAAGCCGTTTATCAACTTTGAAGAACCGGAAGAGGAAGTCAAGGAAGAGAAGAAGGAAGAATTGCCGTTCAGCCGTTACTTGTTAAAGAAAGTGGACGAGTTGGAATTGTCGGTTCGTTCCGCCAATTGCCTGAAGAATGACGAAATCGTTTATATCGGGGATTTGGTTCAAAAAACGGAGTCGGAAATGCTTCGGACGCCGAACTTCGGGCGTAAGTCTTTGAACGAGATTAAAGAAGTTCTGGCGAATATGGGGTTGCACCTGGGAATGCAGGTGGAAGGATGGCCTCCGGAAAATATTGAAGCGCTTTCCAAAGGGTTGGAAGACAACTTCTAAAAAAGTCCTTAAAGGGTTAAGGCAGCCCGCTTTTCATAAGCAAAAGTGGAAGCGGGCTTTCAACTATCCGTCTTGTGCGCAAGACACCAGAAAAGAAAGGGTATAAAAATGCGTCACGGTTTTGCAAAAAGAACATTAAATAAATCAATTGCTCATCGTCGGTCCATGTTTGCCAATATGGCCGTTTCACTCATCAAACACGAACAGATTAAAACGACTCTGCCCAAAGCGAAAGAGCTGCGTCCCATCGTGGAAAAGCTGATTACCGCTTCCAGAGAAAAAACGCTTCACAAAAGGCGCCAAGCCATTGCCTTTTTGAGGGATTTGTCTGCCGTTGACAAGCTTTTTTCCGTTCTGGTGGACAGATATGCGACGAGAAACGGCGGTTATACGCGCGTGCTGAAGGCCGGTTTCCGTTACGGGGACTGCGCGCCGATGGCGGTGATTGAGCTGGTTGACAGGGATGTTACGGCTAAGGGGAAAGATTCCGGTCCGGTAACGATGCCGGAAGATGCCGAGGCTGTTACGGAAGAAAAAGCGCCTGCCAAAAAAGCGGCGAAAAAGGAAACTGCCGAAGAGGCCGTGAAAGCCAAAAAGGCGCCTGCCAAGAAAAAAACGGCGGAAAAAGACGAGAAAAAGGACGCCGAATAAATTTCTTTTTTAAGAGACGCTCCGGAGAATTTTTCCCGGAGCGTTTTTTTTAGAAACCCATGAGCTGGATTTTCGGATATAAAGAGCTTATGGCTTTGCACATAAAAAAACTCCATTGCTGTTATTGTAGAGACGGTTTGTCAACAGTCTTCATAAAAGCAAAGGAGTTTTTTTATGAACACACGCACTGTAGCACAAACGGCATGAATTTTAATGCTCTGTTGTTTTGGCCTTGAAATATTGCGGAAAGGCGTTTTATGGAAGAGGAGATTGCTTAAATATAGGAAACATACTTAGGAAGAAGTATGACGAGAAAAAGGTGGGTATTATAAAAACAGAGGTCTGCTTGAAGCATATTCATATGTTATGGAAGATATTGGCAAAATATTCCGTAAGCTTGATAACGGATTGTCTCAAAGCAAAAGGAAACTGATGATATATGAAGGGTGGAAAAATACAAAGTTATGATGTTACAGCTGAGAATTTTGATGTTAGAGTAACGGTAGGAAGAAGTCATAAGAATTAAAAATCAGATATGAAATCAATTGAAAAAAAGGCAGAACAAAACCAGATGACAATGAATTTTATCCCGTTTGCGGAAAGTAGTTGATAGCTGCCCTGTTGCAAAACTGTCATGTACCGAAGCGTTTGCGGAAAATATCAAGATACCATTGATAAAAAATATCGGTTTGTTAGAGGGTTTTTTGTTTATTTTGATAAAATTCCGAACAGGGGAATTCCTGAATAATTTTGTTTCTTTGCGAGGTTGTTTTTTATGCGGTTCTTCCGAAATTTAAAACAATATTCAATTCTGATTAAGGATTTATAATATAAAGATAAAAAATTACCGGGGAAATACAATTAGTCTTTTACAACGAACAAGGCAAAAAATCGCATGGATATGTTATCGCAATAGAATGCGGATGTATAAAAAGAGATAAAATCACGCAAGTATAATCAAATTCAGTTTTTTAAGTTAAATACTGAATTTTTTGTTAAACGAGGAAAAATGAAAAAAGAGGGAATTTTTTCAAACAGAAGAGAAATGTCTTTTCTGCTTCCCCAAGTGCTTTTTTAAACTGCTGTTTTTTACTCCGCTGATGAAGATTT
>CASFRQ010000169.1 GCA_949296785.1 uncultured Alphaproteobacteria bacterium | reverse complement strand
TTTTTTACTCCTTTGTTATTTGTTTTGTTACGCGAAATTCAGCCACCACGCCGACTTTCGGAGGATAAAAAGTTTTTCTGTCTCCATTCGGCATCGTCAGTTCTATATCCGTTTCATAAATTCCGACCGGGATATTTGTCTGTGTCGGTTTCAAACGAATATAAGTTTTCCCCTCTTTTGGTTTGAGGTGTTCCGTCACGCATTCGTCTATCAGCAGAGAAGATTTGTCATCCTTTGTTCTTACCTGCATTCTGACTTGAGCACCGGTTATGTCCAACCCTTTAAATGTAATGGGCAAGGTAAAACTGTCCCCTTGCGTAATCGCTATATATTTATCTGTAATTTTACTTGTCATTTAAGCCTCCTTCACTTTAATAAAGTAGTTTAATGCGATATTTTTCGGCGCCGTTTCAGTCCCCGTCCTGACCGCTCTTGATACGTCAAAAGAATAGTTGCTGCCGGCTGCGTCATTTTCGCCTGTTTGGATGCGCGCATTAAAATCGGAATCCCTGTTGAAAGGCCCTGTCGGCGTATCGTAAGAACTGATGCCTCCCATACCTGTTCTGACGGCGGAAAAAGTTCCGGTAATATTTTGAATTCTATCTTCCTGATAACTACCGAAAGTTCTTCCCGAATCATCCATACCACGGCCGTTGTCAAAACCTCTGATAAAGACGCCTCTGGCATCCGGAATGTTAAATGTCGTGACCTTGTTTCCTTCTCCGAAAGTCGTGCCGACAACGGCATACAAATCCGCGTATTCCGTTCGGGATAATTCCCTTCCGTCCATAATCATCCAGACATCGTGATCTTCTTGTGCTGCCGAAATTTTTACATCCCCGACGGGAATAAAGGCATTAATGAACTCTTTAATAGACGCTTCTTTTTCATCCAACTGTTCTTTATTAACAGCTTCATCGTCATAAGTGGCTTTTGCGACATTTTTTATCTTAAAAGCTCCCATGTTCAAATCGCCTTCCATCGGAATCCTTCCGTCTCTTAAAAAAGCGATATTTAACCCTTCGGCAAAATTATCGTCCTCGGCGTCATGATGGTCCGTGACAATATCTATATTGTTTAACCGGTCGTCTTCCCAGTTATGTATTCTGCTAAAATTTCCTTGACTATCGTAAGGCATTTTCTTCTCCTTTCTTAATAATAAAAAAAGCCGTTCTTTAAGAACGGCTGGTTTATGCTTTTATTTTCCAAGCCCTTTATATCCAAGATATGTATTTGCGGCTAATTTTCCGACATCCATCCAGTTATTAAACAACTGTTGTTGATTTTGGTTTTCCGTTTGCGCTTTATTCATGCCGACATTGTATTTTGCCTGCGCAACATCCCAACCGGAATGTCCATACTTTAAAAGATTAACTATTTCGTTAATCGGCAATTGTCTTGCGCTGTTTTGGAAATTCGCCGCGGATATCTGATCGTTTAAACTGTTTGAAAAAGCGCTTTGGCCTTGCTGAATACTTTGATAAGCCGCCTGTTGCAAAGCGTCATTCTGACTGGCATTCAGAGTGTTCATCGCGTTTTCATATGCTTCCGACCCGACGGCCAACCCCTGATTCTGAAGCCTTGTTTCCAAGTCGCGTCTTTGTTGTTCAAACTGAGGCGTCATTTTGTCAACGGCTGAATTGTAGACAGAATTTTCCATCCTTTGCCTCGCCGCGTCCGAACCGTCTACCGAATAAACATAATCCGGCCGGTTTGACAGGTTTTGCGAAATCCCAAGCGCCTGAGAAATCATATTATTAACCGTATTGTCATAGTTTGTCGTATCATACGAGTTTAAATAGTTTAAATAATCACTCGCATATCTTGTTGAAGTACCGGAACTTCCGCCTAACCCTAAAGCTCCGCTAATCCCGCTTACTGCTTTTGCCATTTTTTTCTCCTTTCATCATAAATATTTACATTCATTTTCAAACATGCCTAAAATATAGGCGTCATCCCCGTCTTCACGGTATTTTCTCAGCAACCCTTCCTTTTGAAAACCCAATCTCTGGCATAAAGAAAGTGATTTTTCATTAGAACGGCTGATAAGAACATTTATCCGGCGGCACTTTAAAATTTTAAAAGCAATGTGAAACAACTGTTTTAAATTTTTCTTTGTCGCCCAGGAAGGATGTGAAGTATAGATTGTCATCCATAAATCCATCCCCGGTCGGATATCATGATAAATCAAGCCGCCGACAAGCTTTTCATTTTGAAAAAAACCAATCGTATAAAACGGCCCGTCCAAAAAATCGGTCGTTTCCCCCAATCCTTGGCATACCCATTGGGCTATCCGGTTGTCTTGGTCCAGAATAACCATCCCTTCTCTCCTTTATAAAATGCCGGAACCGGTTTCATATCTGAATCCCGTATCAATCCATTCAATAAGATTTCCTTTTGTCTTTGTTTTAAAAACAACGGAAGCCTTAAATCCGGTCGCGTTGTTGGCAATCCATTGAGACCTGATTTTCCCCTTTAAAGTTGCCCATTTGGATCCCCAAGGAGCCGTATTCCATTTTGTCAGACCGGCGACGCCTATCTGGGCTTTAAAGTCTTTATCTTCATCAATAAAATCCATCTCCGTATAGATGACAAGGGCATATTTCGCCGAAGCTTTCGTTCTCGGGTTAATCAGCTGGATTTTTTTCAAAAGAGGGGAGCCCAAATCAGTATACGCTTGACGCACTGTCCCTTTGATTTCCGTCCCGTTATCGGAATACCCGTCATCAAAAAGGTAAACACCTTTTTTGGAACCAAAATACAGACGGTTGCCGTAAAGGCTCCAACAACAGGCCGGAATCCCCGTAAACCGGCACCAGGCGCCTGAATTTAAATTCACAATATGCTGTTCAAACTGTCCGCCAGCCGGCACATTAAACAAACCGTAACCGCCGTCCGGATACAAAATACCCTGCCACCCTTCTTTGGAGGCATTGCTTTTTGTCCTTTCCAAAACCAATCCCCTGATTTTGTCAGAAAATGAAACGGAAGAAGCGTTTGCCTGGCTGACGGGAAGAGCTTTTGACAAAGGCAAGTATCCGTCCACCGTCAAAACAACCAAGTCTCCTTGGTATTCCAAAAGACATCTGTACCCCAAAGGCCTTGAAATCAAATAACACCCCTTTAAAGTCCAGTCATCCGCATTACCGGGATCCGAACCGCTATACACAAGAACTTCCCCTTCCGAAGTAACAAAAACCGTCAAGTCATCAATCCCTTGTCCGCCGTCCTGCGTCCAACAGCCGACTGCCTGAATTGTACCGCCTCTTCGGACAAGTGTTGATAAGTCAAACTTAACCAAATTTCCCTGTACTTCGCCGACGCCTTCCGAATACCAAACATTTAGAGAACCTTTTTCCGCAAAAAACAGCCTTTTTTTGGAAACGCAAACATTCACCAACTTGTTGGCAGACAAATTCGTTCCCGAAAAGGAAGCTTCTTTAAAAACGGCCTCATCGTCATCAAAATAATAGGTATACGGTGCATCAACCCCGTTCACGCAAATCAGTCTGTCTTTGAACTGAGCAAATTGCCATCGGTTGGAAAGAAAGCTTTTTTCAAAATCCACTACTTTTGTCGGCGTAGAAACATCAAAAACAGTCTTGCCACCAAAAGCCAGCAGTCTGTTTTGCGAAGGGCTTTTATATTCCGCCAATGTCTCAATCTCGGCCTCCAGAGGAACATAATGTGAATATCCTTTACGCAAGACGACTTTTGTTTCCGCAGGATAATAATTATCCATGGTAATGGCATCCGTCGCCTGCATCATATCCAGACTGTCTCTGGCATTTAAACCGCCGATTGGCGCCGGTAAAGTATAGTTGATGGACTTTGTCCCCTTATTTGTTTGTCGCGTTTGCATGAATAATTACTCCTGTCAATCCTTCCGGATTTAACGGACAAGACAAATGAATATCCTTAACGGCCAAAGAACCTGCAAAACGTTTTTTGACCTCCCTTTCATACTCATTAAATTCTTCCGTGTAATCCATTCCGTTTCGTTTATACCACCGCCAAAGGATACCGAGCTTGACCAGATACGGGTCAAATACCGGAATATCCGTATTGGCAGAA
>CASFRQ010000168.1 GCA_949296785.1 uncultured Alphaproteobacteria bacterium | reverse complement strand
TGTAAACTTCCTTGGCCGTAGATTCTTCTTTCGGCACGAAACAGCGAATAAAATTTATAATGTTTCTATAAAAAAATTTGTTTTTATCCTTCCTTCCATCCCGTAAAAAACAGCCTTTAAGAAAACTTAAAGGCTGTTTTTAAATTTAAAACCTCTTAACGGCCTCTTTCCTTCAAGCTCTTCAAGAAAGCAACTTTTTTATCTTCTTCCTTAACTTTTTTATCTTCTTCCTTCAAGCTCTTCAAAAAAGCAACTTTTCTGGCTTCGCGAACTTTGGCCATGCGTTCGGCCACTTCCGGGTTTTTAAGCAGTTCGGAATAATAATCATCCGCCGCACCGACACTCTTCCCTTCTGAAATCGGGAAAACAGTTCCAGGACTGGACGCTCTTTCATTTCCGCAAACATTGATAGCTTTGTCCATCGCTTTTCTAGCAGCGGCATAACTTGTATAATTCATTTTTTTCTCCTTCCGTTTTTTGTTAATAAGTCTGCTATATACTTTTTTTCGTTTTATGTCAATATTTTTTTACATTTTTTCATACACGAATAAAAAAACACTCCTCCGGAAAAAATTCCCAAGGAGTGTTTAAAAACTATCTGCCTTCTTTTCCGAACTTTTTCAAAACAGCCGGGCTGTTCAAAATATTTTTCATCTGTTCAGGAGTTAAAACAATACCGTTAATCACCCGACAAGCCTCCTTCCTTTTCTCCAATTTGGCGCGAGCTGCTTTACGATACATCGCGTAAGAAGTCCCAATCGTTGACGCTGTCGCATCCGGTGTTCTCAAAGCTTTCTCAACCATATCCTGCGCTTTTAAGTAAGAAAGATAGCTCATGTTTACCTCCTGTAGCTGGTTATTTTCTTCTGGAATAACTTATTTATAACAGAAGGCTAAAATTATGTCAATATTTTTTTACAATATTTTTAACTATTTTACTTTCTCCACAAACTGCGCCATAATTTTTTTACGCCCCAACCCTTCAAAGTAAATATCCAACCGAGGACCGTCCACGGCCATAACCGTCCCGTAACCAAAAATATCATGATAAATCTGCGTCCCGCGTTTAATACCGTTGTATTCCCCGCTTTTTTCCGGACGCGAAGAAAAAGAAGGAGCGTCCTGTCCTGTCCGATACCCTTCTCTTGAAAAATATCCTCTGTTTCCCCCTCTTGAAAAAGAAGAATCAAAGAAGGAATCCGCGTCAATTTCATCTCCGTACCCGCCGGAAGAGGAAAAATCTTTTCTGATTCCCTGCTGAACATTGATATCCAAAAATTCCGAAGGGATTTCTTCAATAAAACGCGACGGCAAAGAGCTCTGCCACTGTCCGTAAACCAAACGATTCGCCGCAAAGGAAATGCACGCTTTCTTTTTGGCGCGCGTCAGCCCGACATAGGCCAGCCGACGCTCTTCTTCCAACGCAGCTTCCCCCGATTCTTCCAAAGACTTCTGATGCGGGAAAAGCCCCTCCTCCCAACCCGGCAGGTAAACAACATCAAATTCCAATCCCTTTGCACCGTGCAAGGTCATAATGGAAACATGTTCCTGCGAATCCTGTTCATCCGTGTCCATAACCAGGCTGACATGATCCAAGAACGCTTCCAAAGTCGCGTAATCCGAAGTAATGACATTCAAAAGTTCTTTTAAGTTTTCTATCCGTCCCTGCGCTTCTATGGAATTTTCCTCCCGCCACATTTGAAGATAACCGGATTCATTTAAAATCCTTTGCGCCAAACGTCCGGGCGGCACCTCCTGCTCTAAAGCTTCCCGCCAAGCGTTTATCTGCTCTTTTAAAGAGAGCAGGGTTTGCAAAGTCTTTCCTTTCAGCGGCGCTTTGTCAATCGCCTCATAAATGGAACACCCTTCCCCCATTGCCGTTTCCTGCAGAGTTTTTAAAGTCGTGGCGCCGATGCCGCGTTTTGGTTTGTTAATAATCCTCTGCAAAGCCAAATCATCTTTCGGCTGCGCCGCAACGCGCAAATAAGCGATAAAATCCTTGATTTCCTCACGCTCGTAGAATTTAAAACCGCCGATGACTTTATAGGAAATTCCCTCTTTGCTGAACGCCTCTTCAAATTCCCGCGTTTGGAAGCTGGCGCGAACCAACACCGCAATCTGAGATAAAGGTTCGCCGCGACGCACATCATCCTCAATCTGTTCCGTCAGACGATAAGCTTCTTCCTTTCCGCTCCAGGCGCCGCGAACAGAGACTTTCTCTCCCTCCGCTTCGTTTTTGTTTCCAGAAGGGGCAACACGCAGCTGCTTTCCCAACCGTCCCGTATTGTGCGCTATCAAACCGGAAGCCGCCCCCAAAATCGCCGCCGTGGAACGATAATTGCTTTCCAGACGAATAACTTTTGCCTCCGGAAAATCTTTCGTAAATCTCAAAATATTTTCAATTTCCGCCCCGCGCCAAGAATAAATGGACTGGTCATCATCGCCGACACAACATAAATTGTGGTGCCCCCTTGCCAAAAAACGCAGCCATAAATACTGGATAACATTTGTATCCTGATATTCATCCACCAAAATATATTTAAACTGATTTTGATATAAAGCCCCCACCTGCGGATTATTTTTCATAATTTCAAAACTGAGCAGCAGCAAATCGCCGAAATCAACGGCATTAAGAGCCGTCATCCGGTTTTGATACAGCTGGTATAAGTCCTTAAACCGGCCTTCGGCAAAATGTTCCTCCGACCGTTCGGGCAACATAGAGGGCAAAAAGCCTTTGTTTTTATACTTATCCACCAAATCGCAGAAAGTTCGGGGACTGTGCGTTTTCGTATCCAACCCGACCGACTGCATTAACTGTTTGGCCAACCGTTCCTGATCGTCTTCATTCAAAATCACAAAATCCGGAGACAATCCGACCAACGCCGCGTGCCGACGCAGAATTTTTAACCCCAGACGATGGAAAGTTCCCAGCCATACTTCCGAAGCGTCGGCGCCTATCATCGTCTCCAACCTGTCTTTCATTTCCCTAGCGGCTTTATTGGTGAAAGTAACGGCCATACACTGATACGGACGGCAACGGCCCGACAAAATCAAATAAGCCGTTCTGGTCGTCAAGACCCTTGTTTTTCCCGTTCCGGCCCCTGACAAAACCAACACGGCCCCTTCGGTCGTCAAAACGGCCTCTTTTTGTTCCGGATTTAAATCTTTAATAAGGCCGTCCAAATATTCCGGGGTGCCTTCATTCTCTCCAAAACCAACAGAATTATTTTGCGACCGCGCGCCGCCCAAGGAAACGGAAGCCTCTTTTACGCCGGCATCAAAAGTTTCCTCCAAAGAGAAAATATCTTCGGACATCTATGCATCCCCATACCTGTTTATTTGAAGCGAGCATACTTTATTTGTCTTCAAAACGCAAGAAAAGATGAGAAAATAATCCTTTTCCTCCTTTTTAAATGTTTTTCTTTATAAAATTTTACTTAAAGGGGGAGAGGTGACGCTTCTTTCCGGGTTGGTGCTAAAAAAACAAAGAAAAGAAAAAAGGAACTCCGCGGCAACACGCCCTTTCAGAAGGAACGAATCCCTCGGAAACAGGAAAATAAAACGAACAACAAAAGCCGACTAATTTACGGAGAAAAGCAACGTCGGTCTCCATCTTTCCCCTGACGCCAGTGTATTAGACGCCTAAGCCCAGAATAAAAGCCCCGGTTTTGACTGGGACTTTTAAATCAAGCGACAAACAAGCGCTTCTTATGTCAACACGACCGGTTTATCATACTCAAGCAATCATTAAGCCAAAATTTTCACCGTCCAGGACAGTTTCGTCCCGACTTTTGCCCCTTAAAGCCACCCTGTTGTCTTTATTTTTCATAAATGGACGAAACGAACCTTATTGCTTAGTCTTTTTTTCTACCGCCTTTACCTCAAAAAAGGCGAGATTTTTAACCCAGTTTCTTTATTTTTTATCGCGGACCTACGAGCGCTTTTAAAACACAGAACAGATAACCGAACGCTTTTTGTATCTCACGTTAGCTAGACGGCAGAGTCCTTTTGCCCCTTACGGCAGATAGCCGAATACTTTTAAGATACAGAACAACCGGCCAAACGCTTTAGAGACTCACAGTAAAAGGTTTTCGCACCAAAACATTTTTTTTCAACGCCGCAAGACTTTTATAAACTTTCTTCGTCCCGGAATCAAAAAACCGTTGCGATAATACGGAAAACTTTTTAAATAGCCCCTTCGTTTATTTCATCAAGAAATGATTCAAATCCATAATTCCAATATAATTCAAAAAGGCAGCCGTCAGAGGCCGCCTTTTCTTATCAGATGAAAGTTCAAAACATAGATTATTTTTTCAAAACAATATTTAAAATCTTGTTTTTAACATAAATCATCTTCGCCATACCGAAAGTTTCCAAATCCGATGACAACTTGGCACTTTGCCCCTTTGCCGCGGCCAAAACCGTCTGCTCGTCGCTGTCAAGCGGCACTTCCACCACGGCCCTTTTCTTTCCCATCACCTGAACGGGAATTAAAACAGTATCCTTAGCTAAATATTTTTCGTCATACGCCGGCCACGGCTCATAGGCAATAGAATCTTTATGACCTAAAGCCTGCCATACTTCTTCCGCCAAATGCGGCGTAAACGGAGCCGTCAGTTTAACAAAATCTTCCGCCACGACCTTATCCATCTTTTCAATCTTAGCCGTTGCGTTCATAAATTCCATCATCTTGGCGATGCAGGTGTTAAAGGAAAAATTTTCAATGTCAAAGCTGATGCCTTTAATGGTTTTGTGCAGCTCTTTTAAGGCCGCCTCGTCCCCGCCCTGTTCCACGAAACGATGATTCAGCCCTTCCCCTTCCTCTTCAAAGAAGAAGTTATACAACCGCTTCAAAAAACGATAAGCACCGTTGATACCCTCGCTCGTCCAAGGCTTATCCTTATCTACCGGTCCCATAAACATCTCATAAACGCGCATCGTGTCCGCGCCATAATCGCGAATGACATCATCCGGATTCACAACATTGTAACGGGACTTGCTCATTTTCTCAATCTGAGTGAAAACCTGTGTGCCGGTTTCTTTGACAAACCAGGCGTCTCCTTTCCTTTCCACCTGTTCCGGATAATAGTACTTGCCGTTGGCGTCTTTGTAAGAATACGCTAAAATCATTCCCTGGTTAAACAGTTTTTGGAACGGCTCAATCGTGGAAACATAACCGGCATCATAAAGCACTTTATGCCAGAAACGGGCATACAGCAAATGTAGCACCGCATGCTCTGCTCCACCGATATACAAATCCACCGGCATCCAGTATTTTTCTGCCTCTTTGCTCCACGCTTCATTGTCATTGTTCGCATCGCAGAAACGCAAGAAGTACCAGGAAGAACCCGCCCATTGCGGCATAATGTTCAGTTCCCTTGTCGCTGGCAGACCGGTTTCCTTATCCTTCGTGTTAACCCACTCTTTGGCATGAGCCAAAGGCGGTTCCCCGTCCGCAGTCGGCTTAAACATATTCAAATCCGGCGATACCTCCGCCAAATCCGGCAACAAAACTGGCAACTCCTCCAAAGGCAGAACCTTCACGCCGCCGTCCTGCGTATGCAAAATCGGGAACGGTTCGCCCCAATATCTCTGACGAGAAAACAGCCAGTCGCGGAGCTTATAGTTCACCGTTTTTTTACCGACATGATGCTCTTCCAGCCACTCAATCATTTTCGCCTTGGAATCAGCTACATGCAATCCGTCCAGGAAAGAAGAGTTCATCAAAGCGCCGTCGCCTTCATACGCCTGTTCGGAAATATCCCCGCCGGCAATCACTTGAATAATCGGCAGATTAAACTTTTTTGCAAAATCATAATCGCG
>CASFRQ010000167.1 GCA_949296785.1 uncultured Alphaproteobacteria bacterium | reverse complement strand
CGCCGGGCGACGGGACAGCCCGCTTACAATGTGTTTTCCACGCCGGTTTTGGACGATATGGAGCGGATAGTGCGCTCTTTAAGCAAAAAGGAACCAAGCGGGTGGGATATGGCCCAGGCCGCCTGGAATATGGGGGGAATGGTGGCCGCCTTGCCCGCCTATCCCTTTAATGTAGCAAAATCTCATCTGAAGGAAGAGAAAAAGAAAAAAAGAGAAAATAAACTTTTTAATATCATTCAAAGTTGACATTTTAAAAGGGGCGTGTAAGATGAAATTGCTTCTATCAGAAGTTTTTTTAATCAATTGTTAGGAGATACCTTATGAAAAAATTTATATTGGCACTGGGTGCTTTAATGGCCTGTTCAAACGCGTTTGCGTATTACCCGGAAGGAAGAGAAGAACTTCTTTACGACAATCATCAGGAAGACCGTTGGGAACAAAGAAAAGACCATGACAGTAAACCAACCTATACAACGAAAAGTCAGGAAAAGGATTATGGAAGGCCGTATATCGGATTTGATTATGTTAAAACTTTGGTAGAATATAATAATGACGATTTAGATTTCTCTTTTGAAGATGTTTTTGAAGATTCGTTAGATTCTTTTGCCGTTTCGCTTGGTTCCAGGTTTCATAAATATTTTGGGGCGGAGATTTATTTTCAACAGTCCGCAGACGGTGAAAAGGAGGTAAATTATTTGTATACAAAAATAAATTATAAATCTTACGGGCTTGATATGTTAGTTTATTTGCCCGCCACGGATAATTTTAGTTTATTGGGTTCAGTCGGCGTCGGATATTATGATATGGAAGTTGAAGCGGAAATTTTAGGTCGGTCAGGAAAAGCTTCGGTAGACGATTTAGGCCCCCGTTTAGGAATAGGCGCACAGCTGGATTTATCAGAGCATTTTGCCGTTCGCGCCATGGCCAGATATTCTGATCCGGGCCTTGATGACACCCTTGACAATCTTTGGGAGTTCTCTTTTGGTGTGAGGATGACTTTTTAAAGATGCTTTGAAGTTTTATACATGAAAACAGGAGGGGTAAAAAGCCCCTCTTTTTTCTTAAGCCCGCCTTTAACAGGCGGTTTTTTTATAAGGAGAAATATTGACAAGCGTTTTTAAAATGTTATAATATAAGTTATAACAATGGAGAGTCAAAAATGGAAAATGTCAAAATCAGGTCTATCGGCAATTCGGCCGGAATCGTTTTAAGCAAAGAAATCTTGGCGCGTTTGGGATGCGTTAAGGGGGATAAGTTATATATTATTCCAACGAAAAACGGGGTTGAATTAACAGCATACGACCCCGCGTTTGAAGAAAAGATGAAACGGGCGGAAAAGCTGATGGATAAAAATAAAAACCTTTATAAAAGGTTGGCCGAATAATGATAACTTTAAAGTTGGTTTTATTTATTCACAATCGGTTGATAGTTCGTTTTGGCGGTAGTGAAGGGATTCGGGATATGGGCGGGCTTCAAAGCGCTTTAACCCGGCCGGAGAATGTTGCTTATTATAAAGAAAAAGCGACCGTTTTTGACCAGGCGGCCGCATTGACATACGGGTTGATAAAAAACCATCCTTTTGTAGATGGGAATAAAAGGGTAGCGGCTTTAATGTGTGAGCTTTTTTTAGAAGAGCAAGGGTATGAGTTGAATTTGCCAGAGGAAGAAAAATATTTTTTATTTATGGGGTTGGCCGCCTCTCAAATCAGCGAAGAAGAGTTTGGGAGTATTTTGAAGAAGAAAAGCAAAAGAATAAAAAACGGTTAAACCGAAAACCGAGAAAAACAGGAGGGGTAAAAAGCCCCTCTTTTTTTCTTAAGCCCGCCTTTAACAGGCGGTTTTTTTAT
>CASFRQ010000166.1 GCA_949296785.1 uncultured Alphaproteobacteria bacterium | reverse complement strand
TCTGACAATAAAGAATTCGGGACTTGTTTAAAAAATGGTGATTTAAAAAGTGGCGATGAGGCTATTTTGAAAGAAAAAAGACCTTTGCGTGTTTATTTGATTGCCGGGGAGCCGTCGGGGGATTTGTTGGGATCCAGACTGATGCGCGCATTGAAAAAGCAGGAAGACGGCCGGGTTGAATTTTTCGGCGTGGGCGGCGAAACGATGAAGGCGGAAGGGCTTTCCTCCCTTTTTGACATTAAAGATTTGGCGATAATGGGGCTTTTGGAAGTGGTGCCGAGCATTCCGAAGGTTTTAAGTCTTATGTCACGGACAATGAAAGATATTGAGGAAAAAAAACCGGATGTTGTTTTGACGATAGATTCCTGGAGCTTTTCCGAACAGATTCATAAGAGGATTTTAAAACGAAATCTGGCCGTTCCGCATTTTCATTATGTCGCGCCTCAGGCGTGGGCCTGGAAAAAAGGCAGAGCCAAAAAGTTGGGCGCTTTAATGGAGCATGTGTTTGCTCTTCTTCCGTACGAGGAGGCTTTTTTTGCCCCTTACGGCGCGCATTTGACCTATGTCGGTCATCCGGTGGTGGAAGGGGGGGCGTCAAAAGGTGAGGCTGAACGCTTTTTGGAAAAACATCATATCAATAAAGAAACTTTCATCGTTTGTATGTTGCCGGGCAGCAGGAAGACGGAAGTATCTGCTTTGCTCCCTGTTTTCAGGCAGGCGGCGATTTTATTGAAAGAAAAACATCCGTCTTTACAGATTGTCATTCCGACGGTGGCGACAATTGCGGACAGGGTGGAAGAAGCGGTTCGTGATTGGCCCGTTCCGGTTTTGGTCCTTCGCGGCGAAGGGGAACGTTATGACGCGTTTGCCGCCGCGAAAGGCGCGATCGCCGCTTCCGGTACGGTATCTTTGGAATTGGCGATGAGTGGAACGCCGCATTTGATTGCCTATAAAGTGTCTGCTTTGACGGCGTTTTTGATGCGTCGTTTTTTGAAAGTAAAGTATGTAAATTTAATTAATATTCTACAAAACGAGGAAATTGTTCCTGAATTACTGCAGGAAAGGGCGGAACCGGAATTTATTGTTGAAACTTTTGAAAAAATAATCCAAAATGAAGGGGTTGCCCAAAGGAAAAAAATGGCTTCCGCTTTAAAAAAGCTGGGGGCGGATGATTTAGAAACGCCCAGCCAAAAAGCGGCGAGAAAGTTAAAATCCTTGTTGGATGAAAGACGGCAGGAAAAAGGTCCTCTTTATGAAGGTGAGGCATTGAAGGAAGGCTTAAAGAAAAAATGAGCAAGCGGCTTTTGTATCAATATCCCCTTTGCCCTTTTTGCCGGAAAGTACGGTTGGTTTTGTTTGAAAAGGGGCTGGAATATGAGACGGTTTTGGAAAAGCCGTGGTTGCGTCGCGCGGGCTTTTTGGCTTTAAATCCGGCGGGAGAGGTTCCTGTTTTGGTGGAAGAAGGCGGGGACAGAGTGTTGAGCGGTCACTCGGCTATTTGCGAATTTTTGGATGAAATCAAGACGCAACCTTCTTTATTTGGGGATGAGCCCTACGTGCGAGCGGAGGCAAGAAGGTTGGCCGGCTGGTTTGATGTGAAATTTTTTAACGAAGTTCATCAATATATCATGGAAGAGATTGTTTACAAACGGCTGACTGGCAGAGGGGAGCCCGATTCCCGTGTTATAAGAGCTGGCAGGACAAACCTTCTCAGTCATTTGAAGTATATTACCTGGTTGGTGGAAAGACGGAATTTTTTGGCGGGAAGAAGTATTTCTTTGGCTGATTTTTCGGCCGCGGCCCAGCTTTCTGTTTTGGATTATTTAGGGGAGGTCCCCTGGGAAAAATACCCGGAAGCGAAGGCGTGGTATGCGATTGTAAAATCCCGCCCTTCTTTTCAGCCGATTTTAAAAGAGAGAATACTTGAAATTTCTCCGCCAAGCTATTATGCTAATTTAGACTTTTAGAAAAAAGGTTAGGACGGTTTCATGAAAAAAATTTTTACAGTTCTTTTTCTTCTTGTATTAAGCGCTTGCGGAACGGGACAGACGACCTTCTATTGGAAACAGGAAGGAATAGGTCCCATAAAGTTTGCACAGGATCATAATTTCTGTTTAGCAAAGGCTGATTTTTGGCCGTGGACATGGCCAGCTTTTCCTCCGGGAACGGAACCTTTGCTGGAGTTGAGGTTTGACAATGACGCTTCTAACGGTATTTGGGCGAATTTTATTCCTTATGAGGGAGCTCAAGAAGTTTATGTCAATTCCAAGCAAGATGATAGTTATATGTCTGCCAGTATTTATGAGCGTTGCATGAAAGATAAAGGTTATGTGGAACGTCGGCCGAGTGTGGTTGACCGCCAGGTTTTGCCGGAGTAGATTAAGGCGGGCAGTTCTTACGGGACTGCTTGTCTGTTTTTAAACGATTTTTTAAATTGTTTCTTCGCTTGTTTATTTTTTTATAAATTTTGCTTTTTTATTTGATTTATTGAAAAAAAATTTTTAAT
>CASFRQ010000165.1 GCA_949296785.1 uncultured Alphaproteobacteria bacterium | reverse complement strand
CTATTTTCTGCCGAATGCCCCTCCTACATAAAGAGAAAAAAGCGTCTGTGATAAAAGTTCATCATGCTTTTTCTTTCGGTAAAGACACAGACCGGTCCTACCCGCAAAATCACACATTTTCTTATTTCGCCTTCTACCTTGATTCTTTGAAACGGATAAAATCACTTCCCATCTGTTCTCTGCCGCAAAAACATACGGGAAAATCAGAGGAAAAATCCCTCCCCCATTTTCCCGTACTTTTCAACAGAATTTTTACTCCGTTTATTACAGCTGATAAGCCGACTTACCCCAAATACCCCCATACCGAAATAAAATAACGGCGTGTTATCATTTCTTACAAACGATTTCAACTTTGTAAACCTACTTTTTCAAAAGGATATCAATCCGTTTTTCTCGGAAGAGAGGAAAAGATAAAAACAGAAATCAGCTTTAAGCCAAAAAACAACAGACGGTCTTTACAGACCGTCCGTTCTTTTCTTTCAAAAAATCAAGCTCCGTTTCCATTGCTTTTATTGACAAAATGCGAAGGAACCGGCGGCTTCCTTACAGATTTTTCTTTATCCGCCAAATACTTTTCACGCAAAGCTCTTGCCCGTGAAGAAGACTCGTATCTCTGTTCCGTTTCTTTCGGCAAAGAAGGAATTAACGGTTCCTGCCCCCCTTTTTGCGCGGTCGCAGACATCGGAGGAACAGGCGGTTTTCCCTGATGTTCCCTAAGTAATTTCTGAGCCGCTGCGGAAGGAGTAAAATCACGCGGCGCCGGTGCCAGATTGTCGCTTTCCGTTTCCTTTAAGGTCGGCGACGGAACATTTTTCTGTTCTTCTTCCCTTCGTTTTTGCAACCCCGGATCGTAATCAGGCATGGACATACCGCTATTTACGAAGCTTTCCTGTTGAAACGCTTGAGAAGCCGGCGGCTGAACAGGCTCTTGTACGGAAGGCGCCGCCTGGACCACAGGTTCCGGTTCAATTGTCCGAGTTGTCGTTATTGTTTCTTCAACATAAGAAGATTGTGCCGTTTTTAAAGCGTTATCATAGCTGGTCTGACAAAAATCGGTGACTTCTTTATTTAAAGCGTCTATTTCCGTCAATCTTGCAGCCTCGTTCGCGGCCAAATCTTCGGCTAGTTGGTTGTCAATCGCCGTCATTTCAGCATCCAAACCTGATTTGAAATTATCCAGCTTATCTGCTCGTTCTCGACCTCTTTCATTTATATCTTCCAGGATATCATTTCCACGGATAAGATGTTCGGTTTCGGCTTGATTAAGATTTTCTGTTTCCTGTTGATTCACAAATTGAAGATCGTCAAAAATTCCCTCCAATGCCTTATCTTGATATTGTGATAAGCTTTCTTCCGCCAAGCCCAGGAAATGATCGGAGACTCCCTCCATACCCGCCTCTCTTGCCAAAGACGACATTGCATTTAAAACCGCCGGATGCTCAGGATCTGATTGAGATAATTTAAGAAATTCATCTGCGGACATACCTGTTGAATAAAGAAATTTCGTAGGATTCATATTTGTGGTACGTCTGCCGTCTTTCTCGCCAAAATCCAAAGAAATATTGCCATCTTCATTCAAAGAGACAAAGGCATCATTGTAACCTGCTTCTAAATTTTGGTTTTTCGACATATTACCAGAACTAGAAACCGTCTCATTTCTAACATGCCAGTCGCCGTTTTCATCCATTACTTGAGAACCTGTCCGTTTAAAAGAATCAGTTCCGGAAGAGTTTTCCTGACTATGAATAACAGTTCCTTCATGGACTTCCATATTTTTTAATTCTTCCGGCATACTTTCCATTGTTTCTTCCGCCCAATGGGAAGCTTGCGTATAAACAGACTTTTCCGAAAGCCCTTCTATTTCCGTTTTTTCGGCCAACAATGCCGCTCGTCCTTGCTCAGCGGCTGTTTTAATTTCTCCGACCGCACTATTATAACGAGCATCTTCCGCAATCCTCTGGTTATTTAATTCACCGACATCTTTGGCATAATCCGCATGTTCCGCTGCTACAGTCTCAGCATAATTATGAACTGCTTCAGCTCTGGCATTCTCGGCAGCAGATTTAATACTTTCTTCCTGAGCATCATACTTATTGTTAATTTCTTCCATTCCTGCTTTTAGCATTTCATCGGCCTGACGGTCCGTTTCCTGCAGACTGGCCTTCAATTGACTCTCAACCTCATGCGCGTTATTCACGGTTTTTGTTTCCGTAACCGTTTGTGGTTCATGATTATCCGATGAGTTTTCTTCTACTTTTTCCCCGACATTTACCGATGTTGCAACATGTTGCACATCAGCCTCGTGAGCGTAAGCATCCATCATCATAGCAGCCTGCGAAACAAACGGGGCCAAAGCTGCCGCCGTTTTTCCCAAAACGACAAAATCTTTCGCTACTTTATATTGTCTGCGGCGTTTCGCGGCCTCTTTCGCCGCGGCGGAGAGTTCCTCCCCCATCTCTTTATCTGTCAGAATAATCGCGGAAATATCTTTCCTTATCTCTTCCGGCGATTGTTCCAACCCTTTATCTTCTTTTTTACTAACGGCCTCTTCTATAATCTTGGCATGAAGAACGGCATTCGCCCAATGTGCTGCATAGTGAATATTATCCGCCTTACTTACTTCCATATCCAAAACATCGGACATTAAAACACCTGACTGCTCTCTCGTAAACTCCCCCTCTCGCCCATCAGAAGTTTTATAAGAAACATG